>JASHRH010000207.1 GCA_030037475.1 Acidobacteriaceae bacterium | reverse complement strand
CAACTCAATCCCGTCGAAGCCGCCTGGCATGCCGCCAAGCTCCCTCTGGCCAACGGCCGGCCTGAGGATATCTACGACCTCGGACGCGCGCTGCTCAGCAGCTTGCGCAAGGCCGGCGGCTCGCAAACCACCCTGCGCGGCTGCGTGCTCCAATCCGAGCTTCCCCATTTTTTGCGCTGAGTATTGCATTATTTATGAGACGCTCAGTAAAGCAGCCCATTCCTGGGCCGTGAGTCGGAACATGAAATCCGCCACGTCGTCGATCCCCATGGCGTTCAGGCCGTGGATGAGGTTGCTGCCGATCATGCCGGCGGCGCCGATGACGATAACTCACACGGCATTCAGCTAGGAAGCATCGCACGGGTCAATGCTTCCTAGTTGGTTCATTGCGAACGTCTGCCCATCCGATGCTGCGTCGCAGCATCATGTCAGTTCCAAGCCTTGTTCGACCATTGCGCACGAAGGTGCGCGCCACGTGTGAACGGTGGCCAGAAACCGCCTGATTCGAGTGTCGAGGCGCGCTTGGAGCGCAGCACGCTCGCGGCCTGAACCGCGCCGTGCTCGGTGAAGGCGTCGGGCATCTCAGCAAGGCACGGCATCTTTTGTTATACTATTTGCAAGCGAACGGCTACCGAGAGGCCCCCTGCACATGGCCCCCCCGCAGCAGCGGTAGTTGTCGGGTCGTCTTCGAAAGTGCGGCGAGCCGCTCGAACTTGTCGTGATCGACGTAGACCGTTTCGAGCTTGCGGGCCGCTGGCCCCGTGACTCGACGGGATCGCTCGAATTGGGGTACCCGATAATGGAATACCCCGGGCGCATGCGTAAGCAGAGGCGCTACCGGGGTTTACGGAACCAATGATAAGGCACGCATAGCCAAATGCAACCACTCTTTCCCTATGATGGAAGGACTCTACAGGATCTCGTCGCCTCGATCTCGGAAGCCCGACTGAGGCGCTATCTGGCGGCGGCGGCCGACGACGTAGCCCAGGCCCTGCGACTCTACGCATGGAACACAGCGCTGAGCGAAGCCCTCTACGGGCCGATTCAGGGACTCGAAGTGACGCTGCGCAACAAAATTCACGACCGACTGACTACCGCCGTTTCTCCTGCCTGGTACGAGGATCGCCGCCTCTCCTTGCGCTTTGCCCAGATCGACCAGGTTCAGCATGCACAGGAGGCCTTGCGCCGCTCCGGAAAGCCGATCGAGCCGGGGCGCGTCGTCGCGGAGCTGAGCTTTGGGTTCTGGGTCGGCTTGTTCAGCTCCAAATATGAAAACAGTCTGTGGCGTCCCCATCTTCGACGGCTGTTCATCAATGCACCGGCACCCTTAACGCGACGGGATGCGCACCAGCCACTCGAGGGAGTCCGTGAGCTGCGTAACCGCATCGCACACCACGAACCCGTTTTCCATCTGAAGCTGACTGCCGCGGAGGATCAGATTCTGACCGTACTCGGCTGGCTGTGCCCAGCGACTTCGAGATGGATCGCGCACCATAGCCGCTTCGCGATGGTACACGCTGCCCGCCCCTAGGCACCGTGATGCTGCATTGCAGTATCACACTAGCCCCAAGGCTTCCTCCACCATCGCGCAGAGGGTATGGCCGATAAAGATGTGTGCCTCCTGGATGCGGGCCGTGACCGCGCTCGGGACCACGATGGACACCTCGCAGAGGGCGAGCAGCTTCCCGCCGTCCCGACCCAGCAGGCCGATCGTGTGGATGCTTGCGGCTTGCGGCCTCTGTATCCCGGATGACGTTGCGCGAGTTGCCAGGGGTGGAGATGGCGAGCAGGGAGACGTGGTCAAATGTAACCGCGGCTCGCCAAGCTCGCTGAATCACTGAACCATAACAGTGACAGCCGGTGAGGATGCACCTTCATAGTTGGCGTCTCCGCTATACGCGGCCCAAATGTTGACCGTGGTCCCTAGCGCGCTTGTCGCGATGGATCCGGCACCGGCAGAGAGAATGGTGAAACCCAAAATGCTCCCATTCGCAAAGAAGGTCACCGTCCCGGTTGGCACTATCGCACCGGAATTAGGTAAGACAGACACTGTCAACGTGACCGGCCTCCCGCTGCTGATGCTTGTAGCTGAGCTCGCGATGCTAACCGCAACATGGCCCAGCGGAGGATCGACCGTCACAGTGGCAGAGCCCGACGAGGACAGGGCATTGGCGCTATCGCCGCTGTAGACAGCTTTAAGCACGTCGCTCCCGCCCGGCAGGTTACTGGTCGTGAGGGTGGCGCTGCCGTTCGCATTCACGGAGCCAGAGCCCACGATCGCGGCAGCGTTGCCCGTCCCGGCGCCCGGATCCGCGACGAGGAAATATACTGTACCGGTAACCGCGCTGCCGGTGACCTGAGCACTCAGCGTAACTGGCGTACCGTTGCGCAACGATCCGGCGGGTACGTCAAGCGTGGTGGTGGTTGGAGCCTTGTCGTTGAAAACCGAGTCCAGGTACCCGATGCGCAGATCGATCCAATCGGTCAGGTAGGTCACTTCACCGTCGTAGCTGCCGGCAGCCTCCGCATTCGGCCAGACTTCGATGCCCTGCATCGGCCAGCGACCGAAGTTGTTGACCTGCGATTGCTCCAGCGTTTGCGCTTCTGCGACGATCGATTTGACCCAGTTGGACAGAACGCCGTTGTTCTTCAGCGCGTTCCACTGCGTCGCGACGTCACTCTCGAAGCCAGGGTCCTCGAATAGTCGCACGTACCAGGGGGCAAGCACCTGCATGTACGGCGCCGTGGGGTCGGTGATGTAATAGTAATTGACATTGCCGCTGCTAATGTCGAAATCCCATATCGGCCCCATGTAAATCAGGTTGCTATCCGCGTTCTTGTACAAATAGTCGCTGCTGAAGAAATCGCCCCCGTCCACATTGCCCATGACATCGTTGACGATATAAAAATTGACGGCGGCCGCCTCGTCGAGCCACGCACGCCACCCCGTCGAGGGGTCGGTGAAGTTTGCGCCGAACAGCGCAGCTTCAGCGGTATCGACCTCGCCGGTAATGTAGCTCTCTTGCGTTTGTTCGACGGGGTCCGGCGGAGGGGTGTAGTCGGGATCGATCAAGCCAATATCGACTCCCTGGGGAGTGGTCCAGTAGTAATCCTCCTGCTGATACTGGTCGATCTCCAGGAGATAGCCGCCGGTCGTGTCCGTCGAGGCATCCGACAATTCCGGAATATTGACGCGGTTCGAGTCGACCTTGACCTCCTCGATGAGCTGGTAATTGCCCTCGTAAGCGCCGTTCACGTACAGCTCCACGAACATCGAGTGCGGCGCCCACGGCATCAGGACCGAGGGATCGCCGCTCGGCGTCGGCGAGCCGGGCGCCGAGGTGAGATAGGGGCCGCCCATCGGGATCGCGTTCGCCAGAGCCGACGCCGCCCAGTCGCGCAACAGACTCTTATCGTCGTAGTTCGCGAGCAGAATATAGCTCTTGCTCTTGTCGCAAACTGCCTTCCCCTTGCTCGTGACGTACGGGCAGGACAGTCCCATGGCGGTCAGCAGATCCACGCTGGTCCCAAGCTTCACGTGGTAAGGTTTCTTTGGCATTTCAGCGGTGCTGTTGCCGTGCAGATGGAAGGTTGCCCCTGTGTCGTTGTCGTAGGTAATGCTGCCGTCGGCGGAGGTGACCGTAAAGGTGCCGGGAACATCGTTCTCCACATCGATCGATTGGCCTCCGGTGTCGATCTCGACGATTGGTAGATTGATCGCCGAGCTCGCAGGCGCAAAGGAGGGGTTGCTGAGTGCAACCGTCAGTGTTACGGGTGTGCTTGCGCTCGTCTGGCCACTAGCGGCAACGATCTGGATCGTGCTCTGTGCAGATTCGATGCCCAGATCGGTCGGGGAGAACGACTCCTGGTCCGCGGAGACCGAAGCGGTGAAGTAAAGCGTGCCGGAACTCCCCGATGTGAGGACCAAAGGGCTGACAGTGATTCCGGACGGCAGCCCGGTTGCCGTGACGACGATCGGCTGTCCATAGCTACCGGCCTCGACGCTGACAGTCATCGGCACGTTCTGATCGCCCGGATGAATGGTCAACGCCATGGCCCCGGGTGACACGGTGATGGACGGCACCGAATTGTTGCTGGACGCGACGGTGGACAAGGGACCCGATGGATCGCCGGACGTTCCATGGCCGCCGCAACCCGCGAACATCAGAGCGCCGAGCAACAGCGTCAACCGTGCGGTGGATCTTAGAGTGATGAAATGAATGGATGCCCGCGGTGCACTATTAGACTCGGCCATCTTCTTGTTACCCTCGTTTTCCAGCCAGCGCGGGCCCCCTTAGGTCCGGATCGAACATCCGCGCCTTTTACGTCATCAGCGTGTGGATCGTGTGAGTCCATCACGGTTGCCGTTCGATGTGGCAGCTCCCGGTCATCGAATTGGATGTCGAGGGGCCGAAAAAGTTCTCGCGACTGAGGCGGACATTCATCTGCTACATTTGGAAATGACAATAAGAAGATACGGCCTAGAAATCGAGATCGGCGCGACTGCGCGTATTAAACCGTGACAGATTGTAGGCGGCGACGCTCGCCCATAAGGACGTAGCGCCGTCCGCGAGGTGGTCGACGGCGATCACGTCGTCGATGCCGATCGCGTTCAGCCGCGGAGGCGGTTGCTACCGGTCATGCTAGCGCCGGCGAGAATGGCATTCGTGGAAAACGGCGTTGCGCGACGGTCAGGCAATCCCGACGCATCGCAGTCCAAGATTGGCCGCTACGCAAGATGCAGCGCCTCCTCAACCATCGCGCACAGAGTATGGCCAATGAAAATGTGCGCCTCCTGGATGCGTGCGGTGATCGAGCTGGGCACGACGATCGGAACGTCGCACAGCCCGAGCAGCCTGCCACCGTCGCGCCCGAGGAGCCCGATGACGTGCATCTCCGCCGCGCGGGCCACCTCCGCCGCGCGAATGACGTTACGTGAGTTCCCGGACGTGGAGATCGCCACTAGGCAATCGGCCGCCCTGCCAAGGGCGATCACCTGCCTCGAGAAGACCTCATCGAAGTTGTAATCGTTTGCGATACAGGTCAGTGCCGACGTGTCCGTCGACAGCGCGATGGCCGCGAGGGGTCGTCGGTCCTTGACGAATCGCCCCGTGAGCTCGGCCGCGAGATGCTGGCTGTCGGCCGCGGAACCGCCGTTGCCGCAGAGCATGAGCTTGTGCCCCCCCGCGAGCGCCGTGCCGATCAGGTCGGCCGCCTGCTTCACGGCCGGCGAAAGGCCGGACAGGCGCCCGAACAGCTCCACGTGCTCTTGCAGATTGCTCGTCAGCGAGACGGTCATGGTTGCTCAGTCGGCGGGACTTGCTCTCCCACCGCCATTCTCAAGCGCGGTCCAGAGACCTTCAAGCTGAGACGGGCGGACTGAGTGGAGTCGCATCGGCAAGCGCGGCGCCGGCCGCTGCCGCGGCGCCCGGGAGGATCCGCGCACCATGCCCCGCGTCACTGCGGCGCCGGGTCGGCAGCTCCGTCACGTTGTCGTGCTCCAAGCCGAGCTCGGCTCGGCGTGCCGCCACCAGGTCGACGAGCGCGGGCGAGGCCTTGTATCCCCCCACGGCCCCCTGCAGCAGACGAATGGCCCGATGGCAATCGTAAGCGTGCGCTGCGGCGGAGAGCTCGTCCAGGAGCTCGCGTACCTGCCGCCAGGGAAGCGAGCGCTCCTCGGCGCGGAGGATCATCGCATGCTCGGTGCGCGTGACGTTGTCCCCGAGCAGCAGCTCCTCGTAGAGCTTCTCCCCGGGACGTAATCCGGTGTAGGTGATCGCGATGTCACCCTCGGGATTCTCCTCGTCGCGTACGGTCAAGCCCATCAGTCCGATCATGCGCTTCGCGAGATCCACGATCCGCATCGGTTGGCCCATGTCGAGGACGAAGACCTCTCCGCCGCATGCCATGGAGCCCGCTTGAATGACGAGCTGCGCCGCCTCCGGGATCGTCATGAAGTAGCGCGTGACATCGGGGTGAGTGACGGTGACGGGACCGCCCCTGCGAATCTGCTCGCGAAAGAGCGGCACGACCGAGCCGGAGGAGTCGAGCACGTTGCCGAAGCGCACCATGCAGAACTTCGTCGAGCCCCCGCGCTGCTGCATGCCCTGCAGCACGAGCTCCGCCACGCGCTTCGTGGCCCCCATCACATTCGTGGGATTGACCGCCTTGTCGGTCGAGATGAGGACGAACGTCTCGACCCCGGTCTCCGTCGCGGCCTCCGCGGCATGCAAGGTTGCCATGACGTTGTTGTACACGCCGTGGATCACGTTCTGCTCCACGATCGGCACGTGCTTGTACGCCGCGGCGTGGTAGACGGTCTGCACGCCGAAGGTGTGCATCACATCCCGCACACGCAGCTTCTGGTGGGCGTTGCCGAGGAGAGGCACGATTTCCACCGGTGCCCCAAAGGCCGCCGATTCGGTCCGCAGCTCACGATCGATCGTGTAGAGGGCCAGCTCGGACTTCTCGAGAAGCACGAGCCTCTTCGGCTGCAGGCGCGCAATCTGGCGGCAGAGCTCCGAGCCGATCGACCCCCCAGCGCCGGTCACCATCACGACCTTGCCCGTGATGCAGGCGCCGAGCAGCCCGGGATGCGGCAGGACGGGATCGCGCCCGAGGAGGTCGCCGATGTCGACATCCTGGACATCCTCGACCCGCGCACGACCGGTCACGAGATCGGACAGGTCGGGAACCGTCTGGACATGCACTCCGAGGCCCAGCAGGCCGCGAATGATCTCGCTGCGATGCGAGCGGCGCGCGGACGGCAGCGCCAGCAATACGCGGCTCGCGCAGTGCCGGGCAACGAGCGACTCCAGCCGATCGGGCGCGAACACGCGCAGCCCGTGCAGTACATTACCCTGTTGCTTGGGATCGTCGTCGACGAACGCGACGGCCTGGAAGTCCCGGCTCTTGCGCAAGGCCATCGCAAGACTGACGCCCGACTCGCCTGCTCCGTAGATGATGACGCGGCTCCGCGGCACGGCCGCCAGCTCGAACACGTGCCGGGCGATCGTCCGGCTGCCCCAGACATAGAGCATGGCGATCATGAAGTAGATGATGAACGCCGACTCCGGAACGACCGACCCGAGGAATGCGCGGTCGACCGAGGCGATGACTACGACCGAAACGGCCACTCCCGCGAAGATAGTAAGGACCGCCCGGGCCGCGATGTACCGCAGGACCGCTCGATAGAGCCCGAACCGGACGAATATCGGAATGCTGGTGAGCGCGCAGGCGATGTAGAGCCAGAGACTCCCCCGGTCGCCGTGCTCGAAGCTGCCGAGCCGCAGAGTGATCGCGCTCCAGAGCGCGAAGGGAATGCTGCAAAGATCCGCACCAACCATGATGGTGCGCTTGGCCCGTCGTGAGAGACCGAATAGACATCCAGTGACTCTGCGCAGGCGCGCTGTCACGCGTCGCGGCACGATGCTCCCCTTTCGCCAGTTCCCGAGAACTTCAGTTGCACTCCCCTGTCAGGCTCGCCCGAGCCCGAATGGACCGAGGCTCCCCTCCGAAGCGACCGACTGGAGGAGGCCCGCCATGGGCGTGGAATCTTGCCGGAGAACTATGGAGTCAAAGCGTGATGGATGTCGTGATGTGACATTTTCAGGGCCTCGAAGCGGCCTGAGCCACACGCCCGAGATGTGCATTCCGCTCGCTTGCTTCACCGATGACGACCGCAGCCTATGCGATGCTGCATTGCAATCCCGCATTCTAGCGCTTCGTAACAGCCGATCCATGATGCAGATGCATCATGGCGATCACGCCCCCGAGGACGCGGAACGGATGGTCCCATTGACGGAACAACTCGAGTACTCGGCGCGAACGACTTCCGACAGCGCAACCTTGTTGTCGATCCCCAGCTTTCGATAGATCCGAGGTACGACGTTGCGGACGGTCGCAGGAGACAGATCGAGCGCCTTCGCAATGGACTTATAGCGCAGTCCCTCGGAGAACAACCTGCCGATCTGCAGCTCCCGCGCGCTGAGGGTGCTCGCAAGCCGATGCGACCGAGCCTCGAGAAGCCAGTAAGCTCCGAAGGCGTGTCGGCTGACCGTCACGGCGCTGCCCGGCACTCGTACGCTCTCGCGACCCGACTGCAGTTCGGCCAGAAGCTCTGCGGGGAGCCGGGCGCTGCACCAATCCGGCCAGCGTTGTCTCATCAATCGCGTGAAGCCGCTGCCACAAGCGATGAGCCGGCCTTGCGCGCTCACGAGCGCCCGCAATGCCGAGGCTGCGCCGGCACCGAGCTGTACGGGGATCCCATTGATCTCCTGATTGATCTCCTGCGCCTGAGTGATGTGGGGCATGATGAGGGTCAGCAGCTGCTCGTCCTCCCCCGTGAAGCAGTGATCCGGCCTGGACCGATACAGCGACATCCACGTCCCGCGCGCCCGTGGATGCGCAAAGTCGGCAATCGCCATGACATTCGCATGGCCGTAGCGCCTGATGTAGTCGAGCATCTGCCGCTGATCTGGATGAGGATACAGCCGCTCCTGCGGGAAGGCACATGCCCTGCGCGGGCGCGAGGAGACGCGCTGAATCACGGTGTCGTAGCGCCGATTGAGCCTCGGCAACTCGTCCACCACCGTCTCGGGCTCCTCGTACGCGCGCATGCTGTAGAAGGTGAACTGTCTCTCGCCGACCTGCGCGTCACAGAAGATCGCCGAGGACAGGGGAATGATGTCCGCGACACAGCGGAAGAGCGCGCGGTCGAACTCGGCGATGGATGCCTCCTGGGCGGTGCGATAGAGCGGCAGCAGCTTGGCGACGAGATCCATGCGCGATCACGCGAGCGGAGCCTGATCCCGCTCGTCGAGGAGCGCGGCGAGCTGCACTTTGCTCGAGATCCGAAGCTTCCGGTATAGCCGCTGCACCACGTTTCTCACGGTCGCCGGCGCCAGACCCACGTCCGCCGCGACCTTGCGATAGGACTTCCCGGCGCCGTACGCGCTCGCAATCGCTTGCTCCCGGGCCGTCAGCCACTCGACCGGAGAGATCGGCGCCGCTTTGAGCAGCCAGTGCTCACCGATCCGCGTCGCGCAGATCCGCACAGCCTGGCCGGCGGCGCTCACCGTCCTGCCGGCGACCGAGATCCAGGCCCGAGGCAGGACCCGGTCCTGACTCGCGAGCCGCCCGGAGGGCAGGAGCGCGGCAAAGTCGGCTGTCCGGTACAGTACATGCCCCGTTGACGTGACGACGGCACGGCCCACCGGGCGGCGAGAAGCGCCCTCCCGGCTCGGCAGAAGCCGTGCGTTGATCTTCGTCGCCTCCCGGACGTGCAAGGACGCGGGATCGGGGGCTTCCGTGCTGGCAGCCCGCGGCAGGGCCTGCAACATCGCGAGGGATAGAGCCGGAAATTCCGCCGATGGCGTCTCCCGTGCGGAGCCGTACAGCTCCCGGATCCAACACAGCATGCCGTCCACAGTGCGAGCCGCGATCCTCTCGAGACCTTCTGGCAACTTCGAGCGAGCGCCGAGCGCCGAGCGCCGAGCCCATCTCGCGCGATACTATAATTCCTCCGGCACTCTTTGGTAGATGGAATGGTTCACTCGGATCCCCGCATCCTATTCCTGCACGGCGGCCCCGGCTTCAGTGCGGAACTCGAGCGGCGCCGATATGGTGCAAGTCTGCCGGTCCACTGGTGGGACCAGCCGCACATCGCCGCCGGCACGGCGAATCCGTTCGCAACGCTGGTGAGTGCGGCAATCGGCGAGCTGCGTCGTCTGTCCGACCGTTGCGGAGCACCCGTCGCGGTGCTCGTAAGCTCGCTCGGGACGTACCTCGCCTGGGAGCTGCTGAGGCAGGCGCCCGATCGCATTGCCTCCGTGATCGTGAGCGGGGGGACCTTCGACGCGCGGACACCGTTCGTGCGCTGGGGACGGCGCCTCGCACGAAGTCGCGGCGATCCGGCGATGGAGAAGGCGAGCGGCCTCGCAGAATCGAGCGACCCCGATGCATTCTGGGCGCTGATCGATCGGATCACCGCCGTACCCGGCTTCTACGACCGGTACTGGGGGCCTGACTCTCAGGAGCAGCGCGCAGCCATGCGGGCTCTGGCGGCGGAAGGTCCCATGTTCGACCTCGCGACCTTCCAGGCCGTCATGCCCACTCTCCTGTCCGCCGGAAGACTGCACGCCCTCGCCGATCCCGAACGGCCGATTCGGGTGCTCGTGGGCCGCCACGATCCCCTGGCCGAGGAAACGGATCCGGAAATCTGGCGAGCGCTTCTGCCGTTCGCGTCGATCGATCTCGTCGATTGCGGGCACTTCCCGCACCTGGAGCTGCCGGTCGCAGCCTGGATGCCGGCGTAGGCTCTCACGGGACCGAGCCGGGACCCGGCAGGCCCGCTTGATTACGGCGGCAGCCCTGCCGCCGAGCGGTCGCCAACCGCCCGTTCGACGCTTCCTATCCCCTGTCCTGTGCCGCTGCCCCGGAAGGCGAGCCATCCGCATCCGACCGATTCGCCCTGCGCCGTGCCGGCAGCTCGGTCACGTTGTCCGCATCCAGGCCCAGCGCGACCCGACGGTTGGCGACCAGGTCGACGAGAGCCACGGGCGGCTGATACTCCGCCACCGCGTCCGCCAAGAGGCAGATCACCTCGCGGCAGTCGAATTCCTTGGCGGCCGCTGTCAGATCGTCCAGCATCTTTCGAACGTGCTTCCACGGAAGCGCGTACTCGCGCGCCCGCAAGATCATCGGATGATCGGTGGGCGTGACGTTGTCCCCGAGCACGAGCTCCTCGAACAGCTTCTCGCCCGGGCGCAGCCCCGTGTACTCGATCGCGATGTCGCCATCCGGATGGGCCTCGTCGCGCACCGTCATGCCCATCAGGCTGATCATGCGCTTCGCGAGATCCACGATGAGCATCGGCTGCCCCATCTCCAGCACGAACACCTCTCCACCGTGCGCCATGGACCCCGCCTGAATGACCAGTTGCGCCGCCTCCGGAATGGTCATGAAGTAGCGCATGACCCTCGGGTGCGTCACCGTGACCGGCCCGCCGCGCAAAATTTGCTCGCGGAACAGCGGAACGACCGACCCGGATGAATCCAGGACGTTGCCAAACCGCACCATGCAAAACTTCGTTACAAAGCCCCGCTGGTGCATGCCCTGAAGGACGAGCTCGGCCAAGCGCTTGGTAGCGCCCATGACATTCGTGGGATTGACGGCTTTGTCCGTGGAGACGAGCACGAAAGTCTCGACGCCGGTTTCCGCCGCGGCCTCCGCCGTATGGAAGGTCGCCATGACATTGTTGTAGACGCCCTGAATGACGTTCTGCTCCACGATGGGGACGTGCTTGTAGGCCGCCGCGTGATAGACCGTCTGAACCCCGTAGGCATGCATCACATCGCGCACGCGCTGCTTCTGGTGGGCATTGCCGATCAGGGGCACGATCTCCACCCGCCCGCCGAGAGATTCGATAATCAGCCGCAGCTCGCGCTCGATGCTGTACAGGGCGAGCTCCGACATCTCCAATAATATCAAACACTTAGGCCCAAGCCGTGCAGTCTGCCGGCAGAGCTCTGATCCGATGGAGCCGCCAGCACCCGTCACCATGACGACCTTCCCAGCGATGCAGCTGGCCAGAAGATCCGGGCGCGGCGGCACCGGATCCCGTCCCAGCAAATCCGCAATGTCTACGTCGTGAACGTCGTCCACCTGCGCGCGGCCGGCGACGATGTCCGAGAAGTCCGGCATGGTCTGGACGTGAACGCCGAAGGTCAGCAGACTTTTGATGATCTCACCGCGCTTCGACCGCGGCATGGAGGGAAGCGCGAGAAGAACGCGCGACACGTCGAACCGGGCAATCAGCGGCTCCAGCATCTCAGGCGGGAACACCTCCAGCCCGTGCAGCGTGCTGCCGTGATACTTGGGGCCCTCGTCCACGAAGGCGATGGGTTGAAACTCTCTGCTTCTCTTGAGCGCAACCGCGAGGCTGACCCCGGACTCGCCGGCCCCGTAGATGATGACGCGGGTCCTCGGCCCGGTGGCGAGCCCGAGAAAATGCCCCACCGCGGTTCGGCTGCCCCAGACATAGAGCATCGCGATGAGAAAGTAGATTACGTAGGCGGAATCAGGAACCACCCGCCCGAACAGAACTCGGTCCGCGGCGAACGTCAGAACGACCGAGGCGCTCACCCCCAGGAAGATTGCGACCACCGCGCGCCCTGCAATGTAGCGCAGGACCGCACGATACAGTCCGAAGCGAACAAAAATGGGGATGCTGGAGAGCGCGGCGATGACGTAGAGCCATGAGCTGCCGTGGCCGGCATGGTCGAGCGAGCCCAGCCGAAGGCTGATGGCACTCCAGAGAGCGAAAGGGATCGTGCAGAGGTCCGCCGCGATCGTGATGGCGCGTTTCACCGGCCTCGGAAGCGCGAGCAACCGAATTGCGAAGCCGCAAGCCCGTGCAGCCAAAGGACCCGCCACAGCCCCCCCTCTAGCTATCCAAGGCGAACACGCACCGACTAACGACTCGACGGCATCCGACGAGCCGAATCCGTCGCTCGTCGGGACCTTAACCCTAAGTCGCGAACATTGTCGCTCCCACCGTCCGACAAACGGCATACGACATTCTGGCGCGGTGGGTGACGGTCGGTCTTAGTTCTACGAGCGACACTTTTGCCGTCTCCGAAGAGTCGCGGGCCGTAGTCCCGGATACTGCAGCTCTCAGCGTCTCTCAGGTACACGACTTCCGACCTCCCATCACCCTGCGATGCTTCGGCACGATACCCGGCCCGCGGGAGTGTCCGCTCCTGACCGCGCCGAGCTTACCTCATGCGACACGTGAATGCGATAGCTGCCGGCCGCCGCCTACGAGCGACAATCTCAGCGCTATCGCGGGAGGTATCATTCGGGCGTTCAGCCCGCAGACACGCTGCGCCTATAACGCGCATCAGTCGAAGTGGTTGACGAGCTGCCTCCTGCGGCACACCTGCCGTGGTCTGCCCTTGTCGCCGACCGACCAAAGTGACGCGGACCACGACGGCAATCCGAGGGGGCGATTTCTCACCCCATCCGATCGCTCTCCGATCACATTGCCGTCTCCCAGAGCAGCGTGCGTGCAGTCGCAGCCCCGCCGCGCTGAGCCGAGCTATCGTCCCACCCTAATATCCGGCCGCACGGCACGACGTCCCAGCCCGGCGCCCTCGGCAGCTCGGCACATAGGCTATCGCATCACCAAACCGAACTCCGTGCTCGACGCGCGCGGCAAGCGCATAGGTCAAATCACACCCGGAAAAACGCGGTTACACTTAAACATACGATCACGCCGTCGCGGACACGACAATTTCCTGCACGACGTCACAGACTCTGTGAATAGAGCCTTCCGTCAGATTTGGGTGCACGAGAAACATGAGGCTCGTTTCGCCGAGTTCTCGAGCGACAGGCAACCGCTGGGTGGGTACCCAATCGGTCATCGCAAACGCCCTTTCGCGATATATCTCCGAGCACGAACCAGCAAAGCAAGGCGCCCCTCTGAGAGCGGCTTCCGCGAGGATGCGATCCCTGGACCAACCTGCCTTCAGAGCCTCGGGCCGGACATAGGCGTAGAACTTGTAGTTCCCATGATAGAAATTCGACGGAATCTCGGGAATCCGCAGGGCGGCGATGGCAGAGAGACGCCGCGCATAAATTGATGCATTTCGACGCCGCGTTTCAACCCAGCTATCAAGCTTCCGCAACTGGATCCGGCCAATCGCCGCCTGCGGCTCCGTAAGCCGCCAGTTTGTGCCGAACCGGTCGTGAACCCAGCGGAATGTCGGGCCCGGCGGGTGCTGTCGCTCGTAAACAGCGTCCCAAGTCTTGCCATGATCTTTGAACGACCAGGCCTGATCCCACAGCACGCCGTCATTGGTCGCAAGCAAGCCTCCTTCGCCTGCCGTCGTGATGATTTTATCCTGACAGAACGAAAAAGCCCCCGCGTGGCCGATTGAGCCCACAGGTCGACCCTTGTAGCGCGCTCCATGCGCCTGGGCGCAATCTTCGAGGACCTTGATGCGTCGCTCCTCCGCGAGCGCAACGATGGGGTCGAGGTCGCACGGCCACCCCGCCAGATGCACGGGAATGATCGCACGCGTGCTTGGCGTTAGCACTCGAGCAATTGTTTCGGCGGTTATATTGCCGCTATCACGGTCAACGTCCGCAAAAATAGGGCGAGCGCCCTGTAGCGCGGCGCAACTCACCGAGGCAATAAATGACCGGGGTGTCACCACCACGTCATCTCCTGGCCCGATGCCCCACATCTTCAACGGCAACTCCAGCGCCACGGTGCCATTTGCTACAGCTATGGCGTGGCTCACCCCCAGATACGTCGCATACTCTGTCTCGAACGAGCGCGCTTCCTGTCCGGTCCAATAATTTACCCTGCCGCTCGCCAACACGTCAGCGACAGCCGCGCGCTCGTCCGGCGCGTACCACGGCCACGGTGCTATCTCCACGGTCTTACCGATTGCTTGCAGACATCGACTTAAGCGTCTGTCGCCCGCATGGGATTCGTCACTTCATCCCTGAGCAATCCACGAAAGTGGGCGACCTTCTCCTCAGATCGGGATAGCGGCATGGGCCGATTCATTTCCCAGATCCGTGGATGCACACGCTTACACATCTGATGATCCTCGTCGAAAACCCTTCGATTGAAAGCGGCGGTGGATTCGAAAAAACCCTGCAGCGCGTCCGCGGCAACACCCTCACGACACCGGGATATCAGGAGCCGACTGTAGAAATTCGTGATGCCTGGCTGATGGCCCGGAAAGAAATTCTGCAGGGAGTGGGAGAAGCCGTATGTGGAAGACAACATCGAGAACGGAAACAGATAGATGCTCATATACCCCTCGAACTGGCGCCCGAGCGCGAATAGCCGGTTCATGCCCTTCAACAGGCGGTCCGTGCGAGCGTCTTGGATTTTTGAGTACCAGACCGAGCTCGACGCGAACAAATCGTTGCGACCGGCCTCCAATCGCAAAGACGCCAGCGTGTCTGAATGAATCAAGTTAATATGGTAGGGCTCGAGAGCATTCTCCACCGCCGTGCGCCAATCGCATTCGTATATATAACTGTTGAAATCAAACCGGCTGGAGATCGCCATCGATGTATCGGCTATTATCTCAAACACTCCGGTCAGCTGGCGCGCGAGGTCCCACCTTGGCCGGATTGACGCGAACAGCAGATCCCCACACCACGCAAAATGCAGCTTACTGATGTCGGCCTGCTCAATGTCACGCGAGTCAAACTCGTCCTTGCGGGAAATTCGCAACGCGCCGTTTCGATAGCACCAGCCATGATAGCGGCATACAAGCGGCGTATTCCCCGACGCCTCCATGAAGAATCTGGCGCCGCGATGCGGACAGACATTGTCGAAAACGAGCACGCTGCCAGCGTCATTGTAAGCGACGACATCGTCCCCGAGCCACGTTAACCGTACGAAATGACCCGGTTCGCCCACTTCGCTGCGATGACAGAGAGGATGCCAATATTCATCCCGAAGTTGCTGTAGCTTGGGGACGTCTAGTTGGTCCACGCGAAGCTCCCGGTTGTTGGAGTGTCTGCGCCCCAATGGCAGATCACAGTGGCTTGGCGGGAAGCGCGTACACCGTCGTGCCCGCCGCAACGTTCCGCACGACCACCGCCCCGGCCCCTATTACCGCATCAGCTCCTACGTGAACCCCCGGCAAGACGCGGGCTCCGGAGCCGACCATAACCCGCTCCGCGAGAAGGACACCTCCTGTCAGGTCATCGTGCGCGCTAAGCGTGGAAAACGCCCCAATTCGCACGTCATGACCCACACTGGAACAGATGTTCACCGTGACGAAATCGCCGACCTGGGCATTTGCCGAAACAACGGCATAGGGACACAACACCACTCCCTCGCCGAGGGTGGCGGTCAGGGCAATAACCACGGTGGGATGCGCAAGGGACGCAAAGTGCGCGCCTCGGCCCTTCAATTTAGCGACGATCCGTTGTTTGATCTTTGGGTCACCTATCGAGAGCAACAGTTCTTCCTCCGCTCTGGGCGCGTAGCTGTCGATGCCACCCAAATATGCGACGCCAGGGGGAAAGCCAGCAGTATTCTTCACATCATCATCGAGAAAACCGACCACCCGACCCCCGCCGCCGCGAGAAGCCAAGTCCATTACCCAACAGGCCACCTCACGACCAAAGCCACCGCCGCCGACTACAATGTAGTGTTTTGCCATATTCCGCCCTTATCTCAACGTATATCCGCCATCGACGACCCAGGTTGTGCCCGTGACCCAACGCGATAGCTCCGACAACAAATACACGGCTGCGCTCGCGATATCGCCAGGCTCGCCAAAACCCAACAGGTGGCGGTCCTCATAGTCGGCGATAGCGTCAGCTCCGAGGACTTTCAACAGACGATTGTGCATTTCCGTACGCACCGCACCTGCCGCGATAGAATTCACGCGAATACGCTGCCGTGCCAACTCGACGGCCAGGCTGCGCACCAAGCCGTCGATCCCAGCCTTGACGGCGGAATAAGCCGTCATGCCGCTTTGTCCACGCAATCCGGCAACCGAGGACATGAATACCAAACTCGCCCCCGATTCCTTCATGACACCCTTCGACGCCGCGGCCCGAGCCAAGCCGAAGGCGGCATACAGACTGCTTTGGAGCATTCGTTGCAGCTGCGTCTCCTTGGTCAAGCGCACGGGGCGAATCAGTTCCATCCCCGCTGCATGGAAGATTCCGTCCAGCCCCTGCTCCTTGAGCGCCAATTCCGTGCACCAGTCTGCGACGCGGTCCGGGTTCTCTAGCGCAAGCGGGGCACACATGTGATCTCTAGCCGGCAGTTGCGCTATCAAGCCCTGCAACCTTTCCGAATCTCTTCCACTGACGATTACACGTGCTCCCACCGCCGCGATCTCACGCGCTGCCGCCGCGCCTATGCCGGACGAAGCCCCGGTGACGAGAAATGTCTTGCCCTGCAGCAAATCCGCGGCAAATCCGCTCATACAACGACCGTTTCTACGCATTCCAATGGGCCAACGGGCAGGTATGCGGCAGCCCACGAATAGCCAACGCCGAATCCAGCCAATACCAGATTCGCACGACGCTTTGCAATTGAACCGGCTAGATCGGAAGTCAACAGGAGCGGGATGGATGCGCTGCTCGTGTTGCCAAAGCGATCGATATTGGTCGGAAAACGCTCCTTCGGAATTTTCAGCTTCTTCGCCAGGTGATTGAGCATGAACAGATTGGCCTGATGAAACAAATAAGCATCGACAGCACCTGGGTCCGCCGCTGCCTCCTGCAGAACCTGACTCACCATACCGGGCACGGACCGCAGAGTGAAGTTGAATATCTCGCTGCCATCCATGAAGAGTGCTGCCAAGTCCCTGCCGGCCAACCTCGGGTCTGATAGCGCCGAGGAGCGGAATCCACCGTTCGGGATTATGAGATTGCGCGCTCCGGCGCCGTCGGTTCCGAGTACGAACTGAGCGAAACCATCATTGCCGCTCACCTCTACCGCCGTAGCAGTGCCCGCGTCTCCAAACAGCAGCGCAGTGGATCGGTCAGTGGATGAAACGGTCTTGCTTATCGTATCTCCAACGAGGAGTAACACCCGGGTGCAAGCGCCACTCAGCGCCAGGCTCATTGCAATCCACAGTCCGTACGGATATCCCGAACACCCCAGGTTGACATCGAACGCCGCGCACGAGGTGGGCAATCCGAGATTGTCCTGCAATATGCAGGCGGTCGCGGGCAAACGATGATCGGGAGTTTGCGTGACATAGACGAGCGCTCCGATGTCGGCTTTATTCCATCGTAGGCGATCCAAGAGAACCTCAGCGGCGCGCCGACACAAATCTGCAGTTGTGAGCGCGGCAGTCGCCCAATATCTGGTCTGCACTCCTATCATCTTGACGACTTCAGCGACGGCCTCCGCACCGAATTGCGGCACGAAGTGGTCGTTGCTCACCTGCTGTGATGGTATCGCGGACACGACGCCGGAGATGCGTGCGCCCGCGAGCCTCACGTTACGCCCGAATCGATCGCGCGCTGCCACTACCGGGCCTTTTCCTTGGCGATTAACGCCTCAATGTCCGCAACTCTCTGGCATTGTGCCAGTGCCTTGCCGTCCAGCATCACGCTAAACTGATCGTCAACCAAAGCGATCGTCGAGATCACAGCGAGGGAGTCCCATGCCAGCTCCGTGAGATTGAGCTCTGAACTGACCTTACTCGCTTCGATTTCCAGAATCTCGGCTAAGCCTACGTAGAAAGCTTCCATCATGTACCTCTGATCAAATCGTCACATACGTACCGGCCCAGGAATACCCGACTCCGAATCCGACCAGCATCGCCTTGCGCCGACCGCGGCCCTCTCTTTCGGGAGACAGCTCACCCTCCAAGGCGAACGGGATCGTCGATGATACCGTGTTACCGATATTCTCCAGATGAACGATGAATTTCTCGCGCGGTATGTTCATCTTCTTCCGCAGGGCTTCCAGCATATACGCATTGGCCTGATGCAGGATCACCAGATCCGTCTCCTCCAGCGTCGTCCCCGCTGCGGCCATGAGCTGCGCCACCGCTTTCGGCACCGTCGCCAGAGTAAAAGTCATGATCGCCGGTCCGTCCATGAATAGGTTGTCGTCCGTGCGGACGTTGCCGGAGCTGTCCGCCCTTTCCCGGGCGGATTCGGCCGTGCGTGGGTGCCGCAAGCCTCCGGTGCGCACGATCAGATTCTCCGCGCCACCGCCATCAGTCCCGAACACGAATGGGCCAATCTGCGCGCGGTCCGCTTGCACTCCTTCCACCACTGTCGCCGTGGCACCATCACCGAACAGCGTGCGCACGCTCTTGTCGAGGGGATGAATGAACTTGGAATAGGTGTCCGCGGTGAGCAGCAGGACGCGGGAAGCCGAGCCGGACTCAATGAGCCCCTTGGCGAGGGCCAGTCCGTAAACGTAACCCGAGCAGCCGAGATTGATGTCGACCGCGCCGCACGTAGTCTTCAGTCCCAGTCGATGCTGAATCATGCACGCCGAAGTGGGCAGGAAATAATCTGGCGCCTGGGTGCAAAAAATCAGGAAGTCGATGGCCTCGCGTTGCGTATTGCCAGTGGCAAACAGACGGTTTGCGGCTTGCGTGGCCATGTCCGCCGCCGTCTCGTCGGCTTTGGCGATGTGGCGCTCACGGATACCCGTTTTGCGCAGGATCTTGTCTTCACTCCAATCAGGATAGAGCGCCGCCAGATCGCTGTTCGCAAGCGATCCCGCGGGCAGATACCCCACCACCGCCGATATACGCGCGAACATCCCTCTCATCTCAATCGGGTGCGACCGCCCACACTCTGATTTCTCAGGGAAGGGAGGTTCCTAGCATGCTCCGGACAGTCTCAAGGGTCCAGAATGTAGCGCATCGCGCCTGCTTATGCATACCCCTGTCAACGTTTCACCGAGACCTTCTCGAACGTCCGCGCATGACTCCGGGCCACCGTGGCAGGTTCCACCTTCAGTGGAGCGGACTTGCATCACCTACTCCTCGCCGTTGTCCCGGCGCGCGCGATTCAGCTTTCAACAGATCAGGTCTGGTACTTCCCCTGCAAACGACCGCGGCGTAGAGATCTCATGAGCCCGCTGACCCATTGAAGCGGAAATTCTTTAATGTGCGCGGCCATTGTCACTGGATATTTGCAACGAAAATGGATCATCCGCGACGCCGCCCACTTCTACGAGCTCTCTGCCATTCTCCGCCCTGTTTCCCCTGGGTAGAGACCCTGTGAATCGCCCCATCGTCGCCTGCCCAGATCCACTGATACCCTCACGCCGTACTACTGCCACCGCCGTCTTTAAGATGATTCTTAGGTCCAGCATAAGCGAGCGATGGTCGACATACCACACGTCGTAGTCCAGCTTCTGCTCCCACGAGATGGAATTACGCCCATTCACTTGCGCCCAACCCGTGATTCCCGGCCTCACGTCGTGTCGCCTTGCCTGTTCTGGGGAATACAAAGGCAGATACTCCATCAGCAAGGGTCGCGGCCCCACCAAGCTCATGCTCCCCAGCAGCACATTCCACAGCGCCGGCAGTTCATCGATACTAGTCGAGCGCAACCACCCACCGAACCGGGTCAATCTCTCGGCATCGGGCATCAGATCGCCCGCAGAATCGCGCGCATCCGTCATGGTACGAAACTTCATCAGATGGAACGGCTTCTCGTATAGGCCAGGGCGCTTTTGTCGAAATAGCACCGGCCGACCCAGGCGCAATCTCACCAGCGCCGCAATCACGAGCATTAGCGGCGCAAGCACGATCAGCGCGACAAACGAGAGGGTGACATCCACAAGACGTTTGACCATGTGGAAACCGACTCTATCAAAATCCACCGAAAAGGATGGCCAACACCAGCAATAGCCGGTCGTGCAGCTCACGGCGAAACTCGCCGACGTTGCAGGCCAGCCAGAGCCGGTCCTTTGATCGCAACGCCCCCACCGCGTCCAGGATACGCGACTCTTCGGCGGTTGCGGCCAGAAACTGACGCAGCCACATCACGTGAGCGCGGTACCACCCCGAGCGGGCGAGCCGCAAGCGCGCCTTCAGCCCCGCGACCGCAGGCGCCGCTCCGTACGCGTTGTCACGATGTTGTCGGTAGAACACGAAAGCGGCCCGATCCATGTACCAGGCGAGGCCATGCGATCTGCAGATTGCGTAGATGAGCCAATCGTGAGAGCAGCGCCGGAAATTGTCTGCGCCCAGGCTCTGCGTCCGCTCCAGTACCAGCTGTGCCGCCCGACGAGTCAATACGTACGTGCAACCGGCGGAGGCCCCCTGAAAAAGATAGTCGAAACGACGCTGTTGACCCGACTTTCGCAGATACCAAGCACGCCTCCTGCCGTTGTCGAACGCCATCAGGTCGCAGCTGTAGGCATCAGCACCACCGCGCTCCAGACAATCTATCGCGCGGCTAAGCTTTCTGGGCGACCAGATGTCGTCCTGATCCGAAAAGGCGATATAATCAAACTCCTGTAAATGGATGCGGCGCAGTGCGAGGAGAAAGTTCCCCGCGGGACTGCCGCTCGCACCTTCGAAGGGCTCGAGGCAAGTCACGTTCGGGTGCTTCCTGATAAAGGCTGCCGCTACCTCCGTCGTGTTGTCCACCGAGCCGTCGTCGCGCATGAAGACGTGCCACTCTACTGCAGCTTGCGCGGCAATAGAGCGTAGTTGCTCCTCGACCCACGTCTCCCCGTTATACGTTGCCAGTACGATCGCGGTCTTCTTGCCTACTTCCATGAGAGCTTACGGCCAACGTTGCGACATTATACCAGTACTCCATAGAAATCCGCCGCGTATAGAACGGCACATAGGACGCAAAATACGTACGATACCACAGCTGTCCGTGCGTAGCGATGCAATGGCATAACCAGGACCAGGGGCATCATCCAGAAAACAGACTCGCGAAATGCAACGACCGGCGAGATTGACAGCGCGCTGTACATGAAAAACGAAATCGTCATGTAGCGAACATCGCGGGCGCAGAACTGCCTCCTGCAAATCAGGAATAGGATCATCAAGCCGAGAGTCATGACGAAATACAGGCGATGCATGGCCGAGTGCACTTCGTCCGCCGCATTGATGTATACGACGTACTTCGCCAAAGCGCCTTGTCCTTCAAGGAAACCCGACAGCCCGGAAAGATATGCCGTCAGCCCCCCCACCAATATATACAGCACCCCGCCAGCAACGACGATCCAGAGATCTAGCCGGCGTGTTTCGCGCCCGCCCGAAATCCGGCGCGTCCTATGCTTGAACGTCAACAGCAGCGGAACAAGTGCCAGGGCAGCAGAGATGTGAAACCCCACTGCTAGCACGGCCGCTGCAAATGCCCTACCGGGTTGCCTGTCACGAATCAGATAAGCGGTAGCTATCAGTAAGTAAGCTGGCGTTGCACGTATCGTGACGAACACGAGCAACGGAGAATATAGCGCCCCGAGCAACAACACGTTGCGCCAGCTGGATGCATAACGGAGTGCCAAGAACGCGAGCACGAGAAGACTTACGCCCGCGTTCACATAGTGAGCCACAGAAGCAGCGGCGACCGAATTGTTATCGAGCGTCGAGCAAAAGTATAGGAAGAGGCGACTGAAGGGTTCCAGCGTGAAGATGCCAGAGAAGCTCTCCGCGCGTAGTTCTTCGATGATGACTTCGTAGCTGGCAAAGTCCGCAAATGCACTCGGGGTCGTTAGAACCAACAATCCGACCGACACAATACACAGAAGCGCTACCGCCGCGGAGATGGCCAACGCGTCACCCAACGCCGCAGCACGCTGCGCGTTATGCAATCTGGCGGAATTACCCGTTTCGCTGAACAATCCTGTCACGGTGTACATAGGCGCGCAGCGCGACGGGTGGAAAAGAAGAGGGAACAGAGTAGCAACAACGTGTCAGCGGCGATCATCGCCATAGGTAGACTCACGTATATGGACGAGACAAAGCGGGCCGAAACGAAGGCCACCACAAATCCCGTCGCGGCTACGACATAGCAGGCGGAAAACTCGAGGCTCAGGCGCCGCGCCGCTATTTTGTTGAGTACTATTCCATAGGCGAAGACAAAGGGAATGTTGCTGACCATCACCCGTGGCAACAAAAGTGCGACGGGTGCATATTTCCCCCCAAACACCGCCGTATAAAGTGAGCTCGGAACCAGAAAACATACCACGACCGTTGCCGCAGCAATCATCGCCGAGAGCACAAATGCCGGCCGCTCTGGAACTTCTTCCGTACGGGATCGGGTGGCCCGCGCGGCCGCTCGGCCGTAGATGGCCTGATGTGGCAGCATGCATAGTTGCCGCAATGCTGTCCAAAGGGCTATTGACAAGTATACTGCGCCCAAGTCACCGCGCGGATCGAAGAAGCTCGCGATCTGCATTGCCAGAGGTGCCAAGCTCGCAGCAGCGAGAGCGCCTACAAAAAAAGGTACCCCCGCGCCCAAAGCGCGGATCGAGCCGGAAAGAACGGCGGTTGCACCAGAAGGAAACACCATCAGGGATCTGACACCGCGCGCTGCGAAGACCATCAAACCTCCAAATGGCAGCCCGGTGGCAAGTGCGCCCACGGCCGGTGATGGCCACATTCGCACCAGCAGCAGCCCTGGAAACAACATGATCAGACGGGAGAGAAACTGGAGCTTTGCGTATTTCGGGACCGCGCTGACCCCATAATAGATCCAGACGGGCGTGAGAGCGTCGGGCACGACGATTGTAAAGAAGGCGATGAAGAAAATTGCCGCTGCGCCAATGCCCGCCCTTATGGTGAGAAAGTAAATCGATCCGGCCAATAACGAGATCGACACCAACACCACTTTCTGCGCGTAGATAGATGCTGTAACCAGTCTCTGGTCATCCATCGATGTTGCGCGCGCTACGCGTACTCCCCCTGCGACAGTATGTCCGTACTCGCAGACCGCCTGCAGGAGGCTGCAGAACGTCAGCACGAGGCCGAGCTGCCCGTACGCCTTGGAGCCCAACCATCTCGAGAACAGTGGAATCGAAATCAGCGGGAATGCATAACCAAGGGCGCGGAAAAGCACTGCGTTGCCCAAACCCAGTGCCAACTTGGTCATGGCAGAATTATTGACGCGCCATCATCTGATGAAACAAGACGACGAAGATGCCAATGAGCAAACCAAACACCGCCCCGCCAACCAGCAGCCAAGTGCGCTTCGGCCACAACGGATCCGTGGGATCCGCGGGCAGCGCGCGATCAACCACTCTGAATGCGTACTCCTGCGTCACGTCTGCGAGCATGCGCTGGTTGATCTGCGTCTCGATGAGCCTGTTGATGGCCTCGCGAACCTCGACCTCGGAGCTGGTCGCCAGCTCACTTCGTAGATATTGAAGGTCAGCAGTGGCCTCATTGATCGCGCGGCTACGCATTTCCGCGTTCAGGCGCGCCACCAGTTCATTGGCCCACTGTGCTGCTGCGACGCCATCGCGCCAGTCCACGCGCACAGTGACCAGGCCCGTCTTCTTGTCCTCTATGACCGTGCGTACTTTTTTATCGAAGTAGCGAAAAGCACGCGCTAGAGTTGGTGGCTTGCCCCTCCAGCCGTCGCGCGCCGAGTCCCATTTGTCCGCAAAAAGCACGGGCATGAGTTTCTTCTCAACAATGAACTGCTCGGTAAACGAGCGAGACTGCAGAACCGCCAACGCCTCTTCAGTTTGGGAATCCATGGTGTTGACGTTTACGCCGACCAGTGAAGCCAGCCCGTTTAACTGACCCAGCGCAGAGCCCAACAGGCCTGTGCCACCACTCGGAAAGGCGGGCACCATGACGACTGACGCCCTGTAGATCGGTGTCGTCAGGAACGCAAGAGCGGTGACGCCAGCCAGACTCACGGCGATGCTGAGGAGCAGCCACCATCGTCTGATCCACAGCAAGACGAGCACCGAGCGCAGATCAGTACCATTGTCAACATTACTGTACGCCTCGGACCGAAAAGCATTCGTCGACGTGCGTACTCTTGGCTGTATGACGGGCTCAGCCATTTCTCGCGGCTTCCATTGGAAGACGGGGCGGTGAACGACCATCTAGTGAGAGCCAGTTCCCCCGAGACCCCCGATCCAGACCGAGTTGGCGCTGCGCCATGCGGAAATGTCGCACGCCTTTAAGCCTGTCGTCGGGCTTCTCAACGTTTCTGGTGCTCGATGTGCTGCTTGCACGCCTCATCAGTCACCTTTGCTTCGAGCCTGAAAATTTCATGCACCGAAGATGCATCAGCCCAGCGGTGGTTCAACCCGCCAATTGTGGAATTTCCGGGTCCTCAACGCTGCGGTACATCTGCTGATCGGCTGACTGCGTCTCGCGGATCCGCGCTACCAGGATGACTCCAAAGCGTGGCGTGCATTGTGCGGCAGGGGCGTATCTTGCCGGAGAGTCCCTGAATGAGAACGCCCCCCGGAGGACACGCGGTCGGGAGTGCATCGGCATTCCCGACGTAGCCCGGCGCCTCGAACGAGACCGGCACGCGGCACAGGCGGCCGAAGCGCTCGTCGTTGCGCGCAAAGACGCGTTGCGCTTGATCCCGTGGACGCCACCCTTTAGCAAGAAGGAATTCCGCGAGGTAAGCGCTATCCTGTCCGCGATCCCCATGATAAATGCCTTTCGCATCGTGGCCGGCAGCTCTCGCTGGTTCAAGGTGACGGATTCTAGCCGCCACCCCTCTGACACGGCAATGAAAATAAGCCCAGTCCGCGACCGGAACCTCGTCTCGGAGACCGCCTGTTTCGAGAACCGGCCGCTCTTGCGAAACGCCTTTCGGACTGCTCCGCTCTGCGAGCACTACTGAGCCAGACCTCAGGCCCCCGCAATGCGCCAGCGAGGACATTTCCGGGCTCCTTACTCGTCCGGCCGGTGGCCCTCTGCTCGAGTTCTGCAATTGCTGCCAGTCCCCTAACGCCAGCCTCATCAGCGCCTGCGCTTCTGCGGTGCTGCCGGGCACCCCTGACTGGACTAAACCGCTTCGCCGTAGTCGCGAGTTTCAGCTCGCACCGCTACATCCGCCGCCGCGAGTTCTTCCACCTCTTCAGACTGTGGGTTCTCAGCCCTTCCTGTATACCGGAGATCACCGACGAAGCCTCGGCAAGAGCAGACCCGGAGCTCGCCGTGCTGTCGGTGGTTGTTCATGGGAGAGATACCGACGTCGCGAAGGTGGCGAAGATCGCACTCGCCACCCAAGCAGCGCTCGCTTGAATCGATGGCGAGCGTTCCCTCCTGTACGGTGACATTCTTTACGATTCCGTATCGGAGGCCGCCCGCCGACCGTTACGTGCCACGAACCTCCCCAAGTACGAGTACAAGACCGAGTTCGCCAAGCGGTACTACGGACAAGAGGCCACCGAAGGAGAAGTTAGGGATCACATCGAGGGCGGTGTGGAACTCGTGCTCCGGCAGCTGTCACCGCGCTTCGGGACATTGCTGTACGCGGTTGCAGCGAGCATCCTCAACGCCAGCGCCGAGGAGCTGGACCGCATCGGCGAGCGGCTATTGACCGCCGCCTCGCTGAGCGAGGCGCTCGATCCGCTATAGAGCGGACTCTCATCTTGCCGAGCCGAGGCCCATGTCATCGGCCGCGCAGGCGCCGACGCCGAGCTCGCGAGCCGTGAAGTGGCCTGGCGACCGCAACCGCACGGCCACGCTCATCCCGCGGTGCCTGTCCCCGAGAGGTACGCGACTGCACTGTCCGGCCCCCTATACGTCAGAGTCACACTGTTGCCCGAGGGCGTCACGGAAAAGAGTGCGCTTCCGCCGCTTCCCGCTCTGCTCGCGATGACCACCACCTCCTCATGGTCGCCGTCGAACAGAAAGGCGGTATAGCTCGCCTGGCCTCGCTGGGCGGGTGATGCCATTCCACGGACGCTCGCTCCCACGAAAAAGACGCCTTGACCGAGCTCCAGGACCAGCTTCTGGCCCGAGTGCAGGCGCGCCGCCGCGGATCGTACGGCCCCCGA
>JASHRH010000016.1 GCA_030037475.1 Acidobacteriaceae bacterium | reverse complement strand
CGGGGATTTTTTCGTTCCCGCGGCCTTTCCGCCTAATTCGAGCCGGTCTCTTCCACCTCTTCCGGCACCGGAGCGATGATGCCCAGCTGCTCATAGACCGGCCTGATCTCACGGCGCACGGCAGGCATGCGCGACCAGAACCAAAGACCGCCGAGGATGCAGCACGATCCCGTGAACATGATGGTGCGCGGCGCCCCGATCCACGCCGCCAGCGTGCCGGCCAGCAGACTGCCGAAAGGCGCCATCCCGGTAAACGACGCGCTGTAGTAGCTCATCACGCGCCCGCGTTTGTCCTCGGGGACCAGCGTCTGGATGATGGTGTTGCTCACAGTCATTCCCTGCAGCATGCCGAATCCGGCAAAGAGCATCAGGACGAGCGACGTCCAGATCCATCGGGAGAACCCGAACAGCACCAGGCTTGAACCAAACATGAGAGCCGCAATCGGGATCATTTTGACGAGGCCGCGGACCGACCGCCGCAGAACCAGCGTAAATGCCGAGATGAGCGCGCCGGCACCGGCAGCGCCCATCAGGAAGCCCAGAGTGTGCGGGCCGCCGTGCAGTACCTTGCCGGCGAAGACCGGCATCAGCACCATGTATGGCATGCCCATCAGGCTGATCAGCGCGAACAGCGTAAGGATGGTGCGGACGGGCACGAAGGTGGAGACGTAGGACCAGCCCTCGCGGAGCTGCTCGAACATAGAGGCGGCGCGGCGGCGCATGGCTGCCGCGTGCACGTGCATCATCAGCAGCGAGATGATGACCGCGATGTAGCTGAGGCCGTCGATGAGAAAGCACCATCCCTCGCTGCTGGCCGCGATGACCAGCCCGGCAAGCGAAGGACCGACCAGCCGCGCCACATTCACCATCGAGGAATTGATCGCGATGGCGTTGGAGAGATCGTTGCGATCATCGGTGACCATCTGCACCATGAACGCCTGACGGCCAGGCATGTCGAAGGCATTGATGACGCCCTGGAACGCGCTGAGCGCGAGGATTTCCGGAATGGTGATGATCCGCGCCAGCGCCAACCAGGCAAGCAGGAGCGACTGGATCATCGCCAGCGTCTGCGTCCAGACCAGCAGGTGGCGGCGATTGACCCGATCGACCACAACGCCGGCGAAGGGGGCCAGCAGGAAAGCAGGAATCTGCCCGGCGAAACTCACCGTGCCCAGCAGCAGCGCGGAGTGGGTCAGCCGATAGACCAGCCACGCTGTGGCGAGGCGTGTCATCCAGGTGCCGACCAGGGAAATCGTCTGCCCGCCGAAGAAGAGGCGGAAGTTGCGATGGCGCAAGGCGCGCCACGCGTGGGAAAAACTGCGCGGCTGAGCAGATTCGTCGGAGCTGGATGGCGGACTCAAGAGGAAATTCCGGAAACCTCCGGGGCTAAAGCCCCGTTCTCTGCTCTGCTGGATCCCCGGCCTAAAGGCCGGGGCTTCTACCATCGTGCCGCTGACGCGGCCCCTTTGTTTCCATCACCGTGCCGCTCAGCCGGCGCCGTTGTTCTACCGCCGTGCCGGTGACCCGACATCTTTGTTTCAGTTGCCGAGTCGCTGACGCGGGCCGGTCGCCCAGGAGCGCAGGCGACGTGGCTCATGCAGTCAGATGCTTCTTCAGAAATTCCAGAGAACGCTGGCGAGCCAGCTTCGCGGCTTCGGCGTTGTAGCTGGCACGGTCGTCGCAGTTGAAGCCGTGGCCGGCGTCATACCAGAAGATCGGTATATCCGGATGCGTCCTGGCGACCTTCTCGTCGATCTCAGCCCTGGGGATGTGCTGATCCTGGAGGCCGAAGTGCAGCATCACCGGCGATTTCGGCTGCTCCTCGGCAAACTTCGCGACGTATCCACCGTAGAAGCCCACCGCGGCATCAGGATGCAGCCGCGTGGCCGCCAGCCAGGCCATCGATCCACCGAGACAGTAGCCGATGACGCCCACCTTCCTGCCGGTTTCGCGGCGCGCGTAGTCCAGCGCTGCGCCCACATCCAGCACGGCCTTCGCCAGATCGATCTGGCGGGCGATGGCGATTCCCTTCTGCATGTCTTCCCCAGCGTAGCCCAGCTCTACGCCCCGCTCGATGCGGTCGAAGAGCGCCGGAGCAACGGCGAAGAAACCGTCCTTTGCAAAACCATCGACCACCGAACGAATATGGCGGTTCACCCCGAAAGCCTCCTGCACGACAACAAGGCCAGCCATTGGCTCTCCCGCCGGACGCGCAACGTACGCGTCGAATTCGTGCTCATCGAAGGCGCGCAGCCTCACATGTTCGCCCATGAAAACCCTCCTCGAAATCGAATCTACCGCGTTTTGGATGCGAGGGTTCGTGAGCGCGGAACGATCCAAGCGACCTTTCAGGGCCGGTGGGGTTCGCTGGCATCGCCGGCATCGTCCCGCCGGATCGCCCAGTAGCTGTTGCGGGCAATCACGCGCGCGCCGTACTTCCCGGTCAGCTTCACCTGGATGGTATGCAGGCCGGGCGTCAGATTGGTGGGATGGAAGCTGAGGATGTAGCGGTTGCGGGCGTGGTTCGCCTCTTCGGCCACGCGCCTCTCAAAGGCTTTCTCCCGCGTGAAGGGCGCGTACTCACCGCCGCTCAGCGCCGCCAGAGTCCTGGGAGTGTTACGGCGCATCGCGTTCATCGTCATCATCAGCGGCGCGAGCATGTTGAGCTCCGTGCCGCCGCCAGTGTTGCCGCGCGCCCAGTCGATGATCTCGGACTTCGACGGTGCGAAGACGAGGCTGAGCACCAGGGTGTTGCTGGTCCCGATGCGCTCAACCAAATGCGGGATGTCGAAATGATGGCTCCCATGGTCGCGCGATTCGCTGATGAGCAACAGGACGCGCCGCCGGTTCGCCGGCTGCTGCTCCAGCAGATTGACGGAATAACCCACGGCGTCCAGAATGGCCGCGCCGCCATCGCCGGCCGGCAGATCGTCCAGATCGTGCGCGATCAGATCCGTATCGCTGGTAAAGGGATCCATCCACACCGGCCGCGAGTCGAAGGCTACCAGCGCGACGTCGCCACGGCTGCCGCCCGCAAACAGGTCCAGGAGCGGCCCGAGATGGCGGACGATGTTGAACTCCAGTGGCGCATCCCGCCCGCGCTGGACGCAAACCACCAGCGAAACCGGCTGAATGTCCACATTGTCGTCCACGTGGATCTTCTGGTCCACGCCATCGTCATAGAGCGCGAAGTCGCTCGGCTTCAATCCATAGAGGATTTCGCCGCTGGGCCTTTCCACCAGAGCCGGCACCACAACCAGGCTCGTGCTCACGCGGAACGTGGGTGGATTCAGATTCGCGTCCTCCGGCTCAGATGGTTGCTGCGCGTACACGGCCGGAAATGAACTCGCCAGGATCGCGAGAGCGAAAAGCCGACCGGCGTTTCCCATGGTTCGCGTCAGCCTTCGCTTCCGGTGCTCCGGTGGACTGCAGTCCAGGATTCCATCTGGCCCGTCCAGCGCAGGAAGCGCAGGAGGTTGCCCTTCTCGCGCCAGATGAAGGCAAGCACATCGCGGGTAGTCAGCTCATCCGCTTTCAGCCCGGAGTAGGTCTCGATGCGCCACTTCACGTACTCGCTGCGCCAGGGGCGGAGGCGATGGCCGCTGGTGGCGTTCCAGATAAAGCGCAGCGAGGCAAACATGGCAGGAGCCTGGAAAGAGTATAGCGGCCGGAGCGCCGTTTTCGAGCCGCCATCCAGTCGAGGAGGTAACGATATGTTCTTGCCTGTGTGGACCGGCTATGCGAGGGTTAGAAACGATGAGAATCCGCCCGGTGATCACCGTCATGGCGTGCTGCGCTGTTTCGCTTGCCTGCTCGGCTCAAGCCGGTCCCACAACAGCACAATCCATCGAAGCGCAGCTCAAGGGACCGTTCCTGATGCTGCGGGGAATGTATGCGGGCGATCACCTGCAATTCGACGCGCAGGGGAACCTGATTGGCTCGGCGGAGGTGCTGCCGTTTTCGCTAAGCGCGCTGCGGGTCGACAAGGTTAAGGTGAAGAACTCGAAGGTGGAGATTGTCGCGACGCGCGAGGGCCTGGCAATTCCTCGAAGGACGAAGACAACAAGTGCGTCTATCGACGCCGGGAACGGGAAGCTGGCTGGCTCTCTGCCCGCCTGGACTTTGGCGCCGCAACCGGTGAGCGCGGAGCCGTGGGGCAACGACGACGGCGCGAAGATCGAGATTGTGCTGGACCCGCAGCATCCAGAGGATATGAATGCCGCGCTGAAGAAGGTGTTTTCGGTGGGCTTCGATGAGGAATTGACCAACGAGGCGCCGAAGTACTGGCGATCGTGGCTGCGGCATGAGCTGGATCCAAAGGCGGAAGCAGAGCCGCCGGCTCAGAAGCAGCAGCCAGGATGCGCGGGCAGGAAACTACCCTGCCCCGGCTTGAAACCGCCGGAACTGTCGCATGCTCCTGACCCGGGCTTTTCACTCATGGCCAGAAGGCGGAAATATTCGGGGATCTGCGTATTGGGAATGATTGTGGACAGGAATGGCGTGCCGCAGGAGGTCCACATCGTAAGGGCGCTGGGGATGGGACTGGATGAACAGGCTGTGGCGGCGGTCGAGCAGTACCGCTTCAGTCCGGCGATGTACCAGGGAAGGCCTGTTCCCATCAGCATCAATATTGAAGTGAATTTCCGAATCTGGTGAAACGCCGCCGAACTACACGTCCATGACGGAGTCTTCGATGGCGCGGCGGACGTTGCCCTCCGCACGGGCGAGGCGGCGGACGGCTTCCGGCTTGTCCACCCTGGCCTTCAGCATCACCAGAGCGACGGGCACGCTGCGCCCGGCGGACTTGATCACCTCGACGGCCTGGGCACGGTTGACCGCGCAGGCGCGCATCAGAATCCCAATGCCCCGCTCGATCAACTTGGAGTTGTGCATGTGCACGTTCACCATCAGGTTCTCGTACACATAGCCGAGCCGCGTCATGGCGCCCGTGGTGATCATGTTGGTGATCATCTTCTGGGCGGTGGCGGCCTTCATGCGCGTGGAACCGGAGATGACCTCGGGGCCGACCTCGGCCACGATGGCCGCTTCCACGGCGAGCGCCAGGGGCGAGCCGGGATTGCAGGTGATACAGGCGGTTTTCGCCCCCAGTGTACGGGCGTAGGTCAAAGCCGCCACCACATAGGGAGTGCGGCCGCTGGCGGAGAGTCCGATGATGACGTCGCGGCGGCTGGGACGGCGGCGCGCGATGTCGCGCTTGCCCAGATCTTCGGAATCCTCATTGACTTCGACGGGCGAGGCCAGCGCCTTGGGCCCACCGGCCATGATGTACTGCACGGTTTGGGGGCTGGTGGAGAAGTAGGCGGGAAGCTCGCAGGCATCGAGAGCGGCGAGGCGACCGCTGGAGCCCGCGCCCACGTAAACGAGCCGGCCGCCCTCGCGGAGCGCGTGCGCGACCATATCAATGACCTGGGCGATCTCGGGAATGGCGCGCTTCACCGCGCCGGCGACCTTCTGATCCTCCTGGTTGATGATGCGGGCGATCTCCACGGCGGAGCGGGTGTCCAGCCCGCGCGTGGCTTCGTTCAGCTTTTCGGTCAGAAGATCCTGAATGCCTGCGCCCGATCCATTCGATCCGTTCGTCGGGGTGGATATATCAGCTTGCGTATGCAGTGTGGTGGCCATTTGTTGTGATTTTGGGCGTAAGTTCCCTCATTAAGTCTAACTCGATATGCCGCGCACGGGATGATTTTTCAGGCAACCCTGGATTTTGCGGGACGAGCGAGATCCGCCTCGGATACCGGAGTGGTCCTACCACACATGCGTGGCGACATGCCCCTGGCCGCGCTCGATGCCGCGCACCTGGCCGTCACGCATGTGGACGATGCGATCGGCGATGGCCGCAGCCTCAGGATTGTGCGTGATCATCAGGACGGTCTGCTTCAGCTCCTGGTTGGAACGGCGCAGCATCTGCAGCACGGCATCGGAATTTTCCGTATCGAGGTTGCCGGTGGGCTCGTCGGCCAGCACAATGGCGGGCTGCGTGATCAGGGCGCGAGCGATGGCAACCCGCTGCTGCTCGCCGCCGGAAAGCTCAGAAGGACGGTGGTGCAGGCGTCCGGCGATGTTCAGCATCTCCGCCAGCCGGTTCAGAAACGCCCGGTCGAGCGGCTTGCCGGAATCCGCGATCTCATGGGCGATCTCGATATTCGCGCGGGCGGAGAGCGTCGGCAGCAAATTGAATTTCTGAAAGATGAAGCCGATGCGCGCGCGTCTCATGCGAGTGCGCTCAGCGTCGCCCAGCGCGGAAAAATCGACACCGCCGATGAAGACACGGCCCGAGGAGGCGCGGGTGAGCCCGCCGAGCAGGTAGAAAAGGGTCGATTTGCCGCTGCCGGAAGGACCAACGATGCTGACGAACTCGCCGGGGTCCACCGAAAAGGTGGCCTCCCGGAGCGCCGGTACCTCGAGCTTGCCTGAGCGGTAGACCTTGCCGAGGTGCTCGGCGCGAATCATGGGTTCCACGAAAGCGATTGTAAATGCAGGAGTCAGGAGACAGAAGGGAGCAGGGCTCGGGGCTCGCTCGCCGAAAGAAAACTACGAAGCGACCGGATGCGAGGCCGCTTCGAAGACCGCGGCTTCAGGAGACACAAACACCGGGCGCAGAATCTTCCGTGGCCCGCGCTTGCGCGCAATCATCACACGAATGCGCTCCAGCATCTCGACGGGCGTGCAGGCGCCCTTGGGCAAAAACGCGTCGGCGCGGTTGGCGCGCTCAAAGGCCTTCACGGTGCCGCTGATCAGGATCATGGGAATCTCCGGCGCGATGTCCTTCATGTGCCGCACCATCTCGTTGCCGTCCATCTGCGGCATCACCACATCGCCCAGCACCAGGTCGATGCCTCCCTCGCGGAAGCGTTCGATGGCTTCCTCGGCGGAATGAACGGCGATCACGCGATAGCCGCGAGTCTCCAGGAGGAATTTACGGACGGCGAGCGCCTGATCGTTATCGTCGACGCAGAGGATGGTCTTCTTCGGTCTCATGGCTCTCCTGGCATGAGCCCCCGGCGCCGCAGTCCGGCAATACAGAGGCTCAGCCCGCGCGAGGCGGGGTGCGGCGGCAGGACACACCCATGGATGAACCAGGGCAGAATGCCAGGACGCACGGCGTGCGCCTGCCGACGAGTTCCAGTAGCCCGCATCCCGTGCCCAGGCCAGCCAGTTGCCAGCGCGCGACATGTGCCAGCGCGCGACATGTGCCAGCGCGCGATGCAACTCTCCGCCAGGGCGCGGGATACGGGGGAATGGAACGCGATGACAGCGCCGGACCCAGGCCGCGGCCTCTTTCCGAGGCTCTCCCCATCAACGGGGCGGCAAGGGGCGCCGCGCAGCGGCTGCGTTCCCTTCCAATTTCAGTTGTTCAGCAAAAGGCGAAAGTATGTCCCCATGCCGCGTGCCGCATCGGCGGCCGGCCGCTTCGGGGAGCGGTGAATCTGCATCGGAATCAGCCCGTCAGGCTGCTCGAGCCTGGGGCGATCACGGGGCAAATCCTCTCCGCAATCCGAAAGTTCAGCGTGGCCCGTGTGCAACACGCCGCATGGAAACGCCACGCCAGAGTACGAAGGACCCTCCATTCTGTAAACAGGGAAAAAGAGGCGAAGCTGCGCGGCGGAACACGCCCATGTTTGCACCGGGTCTCATGAAAGGTTGATGAATACTGCCTGCGTGGGGCAATGGGACTGTTGAAACTGTGTGGATTGCCCAGGGAAAACGAGAAGATTTGCAGCGAAAGCGGTGCGCTCTCACGGGGAACTTTCGTTCGTTGCGAGCGCACACGCAATCGTTCACTTGCGGAAGAACTGGTTCAGCATCTCCGATTGCACCTGATTGAGTTGGCGGATGGTGGCTTCCAGGGCGGGCCGATCCCGAAGCGATGCGCCCAACCTCAGTTGCCGCAGGCGAAAGGCAGTGTGACGGACGAGAATCTCAGCTTTCTGCAACCGGCCGGCATCGCGGAGCAGGCTCACGCGAATCCGGCCGGCATAGCCCTGGGCCTGACGCAGCGAAGCCGCAGCCTGCTGGTCCTGCCCGGCCTGGAATTGTTCGGTGGCAATGTCAGTCATGGAATGCACCAGCTCGGCGTAGAGCCAGGGCTGGTCGCGGGGTGTGGCGGCTGCCGCTTTTGCCTCGAGCCGGGCCAGTTGTCGGGCGTCGGGCGGACGGTCATTCGCATGGCGGCCCCAGGCCAGCGGAGTGCAGAACAGAACAGCGGCAAGAATGCCAGTAAGAGCAGGACAGCGCATCACGCACCTCCGGGAAACGCGCCGCGAACGGTGAAAGCACGCATCCCACGACCTGTGCCACTGGCGTGACCTGTGCCTCGTCGAGCCGCTCATCAACGCGGAGCGGCGGCTCAGAGCCCCGGGCTCGTCCCGCCGATGCCCTACCGCGACGCGAGGGATGAGCAGCACCTTCTATTTTTCGAGAGCGATCAGCCGGTGCCGTGCCTGCCACTCCTGGTCCGGATATTTTCCCTGGGCCGCGGCGAGGAAGCGATGGTAATAATCCGCGGCTGTTTTGTTTTGATGGAGATTGTCGTAAGCCGTTGCCCACAGAAACAGAGTGCTGGGGTTCTCCGGAGCAAATTTCGATCTCATGGAAAGCGCCTGGATCTCGTCGGACCAGTGCCCGAGTCTGGAGTCGGCAAAGGCGATTCCCGACCAGGCATCCACGTCGTCGGATCGGGCTGCCACGGCTTTCCGGAAGACCGCGAGCGCCTGGGCAAAGTGCTGCTGCCGGATCAGGATCTGCCCGTGGGCATCGAGCAGATCGGGATCGCTGGGCGTGGCGACCAGGAGCTGCTGGTAGAGCGCATCCGCCGCGTCCAGATCGCCGGCCTGGAACTCCGCGTCGGCGAGCATCCCGGCCACATCGCGATTCCCCGGCTCCAGCGTGTGCAGCTTCTCCAGCACGCCGAGCGCATCGGCCTGCTTGCCTTCGGCGTTCAGAATCACGGCCATCTGCGCGTTCAGAGCGGGATCGTTGGGATGCTGCTGCAATGCGGCAGCCACCAGCGGCTGCGCGTCGGCGCAGCGCTTCTCCTGGATCAGCAGGTGCGCCAGCCCCGCCGTTGCCTGGGGCGAGTCTGGCTGCTCCTGGAGCAGCTTGCGATATTCCTGTTCCGCCAGGTCGGCGTCGCCGGCATTGTCGGCGATCTGGGCGGCCAGGAGGGTGTCGGCTGGGGTTTCCGGCGTCAGCTTCAGCGCCTGAACCAGCGCATCGCGCGCGCCGATGGGGTCGGATGTGCGGAGCAGTTGCGCCAGTGCTCGGCAGGCCTGCGCTTTGGCTGCGGGATTCGGCGGATTGGGCTCAAGGCTGGTGGCGGCGTAGAGCTGCTCGCGCGCACCAGCCATATCGCCCTGGCCGGCCAGGAGCAAGCCTAAGGCCAGGCGCGATTCAAATTGCTTTGGATCGGCGGCGATGGCCTTGCGATACCAGGACGCGGCGTCGGCGGTGTGACCCTGGGCGTCGGCCACATAGCCGCGATCGAAGAGCGCGCGGGCATCCGCCGGGTGCGCGGCAAGCCACGTGTCGAGCTGCGCATCCGCCGCGGCGTAATTCCTTGCCACGATCGACGATTCGGCTTGCTGCAAGGCCGTGGATTGCGTCGTCTGCGCAACGTCTCCGGGAACAGAAGTTCCCGGCGGCAGCGGCGAGGACTGGGCAAGACAGAGCGCAGAGCTCAGAGCGCAGAGGACGAAGACAGAGCTCAGGGCACAGAGCTCAGAGCGCAGGGACCTGGAACCGAAGAACTTCACCGGGCGACTTCGCTTTCCGTGGCTGGGGTGGAATGGGATGCGGCATGGCCCTGAAGAACGCGAGCCAGCCATTGGCCGGTGTGAGAAAGCTCGTTGCCGGCAACTTCCTCCGGGGCACCGGCGGCGACGATCTGGCCGCCCGCGGTGCCGCCTTCGGGACCGAGATCGATGACCCAGTCGGCGGACTTGATGACGTCGAGGTTGTGCTCGATGACGACCAGCGAGCCGCCGCTGTCGATGAGCTTGCGCAGGGCGACCAGCAGCTTGCCCACGTCGTCGAAATGAAGACCGGTCGTGGGCTCGTCGAGGATGTACAGCACGCGACTACCACCGCGCTTGCCGTCGGACGAGCTGCGCTCTGCGGAGCGTGTCGAGGCCAGATGCGCGGCCAGCTTGACGCGCTGGGCTTCGCCACCGGACAGGGTCGTTGCCGACTGGCCCAGCCGGACGTAGCCGAGGCCGATCTCTTCCAGCACGGCCAGCTTGTCCACGATCTTTGGGTGCCCAGTAAAGAAGCGCAGCGCCTCGCGGACGGTCATCTGGAGCACGTCATGGATGCTGCGGTTCCTGTAGTGAATTTCCAGCGTCGAGGCTTTGTAGCGCGTGCCGTTACATTCCTCGCAGGGCAACTCGACATCGGCCAGGAACTGCATTTCCACGGTTACAGTTCCATCACCCTCGCAGACATCGCAGCGGCCGCCGGGAACGTTCAAGGAGAAGTGGCCGGCGGTGTAGCCGCGGCGCT
>JASHRH010000206.1 GCA_030037475.1 Acidobacteriaceae bacterium | reverse complement strand
AGCAGGGGCGAGCACGTTGCGAGCGAGCGGGTCCATGATGCCTGTCGAGGCGGCTTCGAGCTGCTGGGCCGCCGTGACGGAGTCCCCGCGCTCCTCTGCAATCAAGGCACGAATATAGGTGGCCTCGCGGTTCTCTTGCGGCGAGCCGAGCGATGTGTTGTTAAGCGCAAACTCCGCCGCGTCCGGATCGTGCAGTGCCACGTCGTCGTATGCGACGGAGAGATGCTCATTTGTCTCCGACCATCGACTATCTGCGACCTGAAGCAAGACGACGTACGCTTCACGCTGTGCCGAGTAGTCACGGGTGAGCTCGTACCACAATGACTGATCCCAACCACGCAAGAACGCCGGCGCGTGGGCTGCGATCGGCGAGTCGACCTTCTGCCCGATGCGCCAAGCCTGCTCTTCCTCACCGAACAGAAACAATTGCCACTGCTCCTGCCAGTAGGTGCTCCAGAGTTCCGTGGTCTGCGGGAAAAGCGTCTCCGCCTGGTGCAATACTGCAAGGACCTCGCTCAGAGGTCCTCCCGTGTCGCGGACGCAGTCGGCCTCATCGTAAAGGAGTGTCTGATGGTACTGCGGATAGCTGTCGTAGACCGCGCGAATGAAGGCGAGAGCCTCCTGGCAACGACCCGTTTGCCTCAAATAAGTTGCCCAGAGCAGAGGCTCCGATTGGGCATACAGATCTTGCGCCGCCTGTGCGGTGAGTTGCGGGAGCGAGTCTGCGTCACCCCTGAAAGTGTTCGCTGCAAGCCCATCGCCGCGGATCGTGAGGGCAAGGCCGCCGGAGTCCGTCTGCACCAACGCGCCCCCGATGTGCACGTCGTGGCCGAAGCGGGCTCTCAGCACCTGCGAGAGCTCCGCGAGCGAGATGCCGATTTCAGGCACCTCGACCGTGACCTGGTTCGACCACGCGTTGGTGAGGCTGGACTTGTATTCCCCCGCACCGCCAGAGAAAGTGACGTTCTGCAGGCGCGTGAGCGCGTCGAGGACGTCGCCGGCTACCACCTTTCCGGTCACGCCGCGAGCCGCGAGGGCGGCCGGGGTGTCGAACGCATCGATGACGACGTTGCGCGAGGTGAAGGCGTCGTGGAGCATCACGGCGATGCCGGCGGCGACGACCACCACCACCAGGGCGATGAGGACCTGGAACGTAAGACGGATCAGCTGGCCCAGGCGCTGGCCGAGGAGCAGGTGCGACTGGTGCGCGAGGTGGGTGAGGCGCAGCGCGTGCTCATCCTCCAGGTGCTGCCGTTGCGTGTCGAGAAGCTGTGCTTGCTTCTCAAGAAAGACTTCGGTTTTGCGCGCGACGCCGGGGTCGTTGCCGCTCAGACGCGCGGCGACGGCCGCTGCGAACGCCTCGGCGCCGGTTGTGGCCTCAGGGGCGGCGGATTCGGTTCTGTCTTCATCTCCGGCCAGAACGCCGTCGAATAGATCGTCTGCCATGGCGTGAGCTCTCGGGGCCGCTACGATACGCGGGCGCCAGGGCGAGGGCAAACCACGTCAGTTGGGCGGACTGGATGGCCTTGCAGCTGTACTTGCGGTCGTGCGGGGCGCCGGCGAGCGCCTCGGGCGCTTCAGTTTCGGGCTTCTCTTCCTCGTTGCCGAGGACGCCGCCCAGCAGGCCTTCGGACATGGCATCCCCCCGGGATCGTGCGCCGCAGCGGATTAATGCGCGGAGCCGCCGACTTGCACAGCCTCCCGATGCGGTGAGCCGGCCGGGTCGTGCACGTCGGCGTTTGCTTCAATGCGCGCCGTGCCCCACGAGGTAGAGGGCTATTCCGATCAGCATGCTGACGATCAGCAACGTCTGCGCAAGCGTCTGCCGCATGGAACGAGTGGAGAATTTGTAGATCTCCGTCAGCAGCTCGTTACGCATGATCTGCATCTTGCCTTCGAGGCTCTCCCGGGTGCTTGCGATTTCCTTGCGTAGCTCCACGCGGAGGCCGTCCATGTCCTTGTGCAGCTCCACGCGGAGGCTGTCCATGTCCTTGCGTAGCTCCACGCGGAGGCCGTCCATGTCCTTGTGTAGCTCCGCTCGAAGGCTATCCATGTCCTTGCGCATCCCCTCCATGTCCTTGCGAAGAAGGGAAACGTCATGCTTCGTTGCCAAGGTGTCTCGCACTGCCTCGAACTCTACATCGATGGCGCCGACGATCGCGTGCGCCTGTTCCGACGGGATTTTCGCTCTGTCGAGGAGCTCGAGCGATTTGGGCTGCACGGCCATCGATGGTAGACCTCCTGCAGGAACAGTCAATGGGCTCGCTGATTGAAAAGAGGCAAAGCACAGCGTAGCCCGGCGGCGTTCGATCGTCAGCGCGACAATCTGATGCGTTCATTCAATTATGGTGAAAATCAACTTCGACGGTGCGCACTGGCCGGGCGCATCTTGCATCGTTGCGTGCGTCGCGGGTCTGCTCGAAAGAGATGGTGAACGACGTCGGCCGTACCGCGCCGAGAGACGACATTGCGGGCTGAGTTGAGAGACGACGTCACGCGACCGCTCGCGACGGCGCGACGTCGGCGATGCACTACGTCGTCTCACTGCAATGCCGGAATGCCTCGCGCCGCGGCGACGCCCCCTGCGGCGCAGATACCTCACGCAACGGCCGTGCCTCACGGCACAGAGATGGCTCGCGCGGCGATCGATGGGGTTGCTGGCTAGCTCACGCGAAGTGCGGCGGCGACCGGAAGCGACGGGGCACGTGTTATCGCGAAGAGAGAGTATGTCTCGAGCGGCATTGCGCCTCGGGCAGCAGGGATACGCAGGCGGCCGTTCCAGTATCAACCCCCGGGACAAGGGGCACCTTATCGGTGCCCCATTTCTGTGGGCTCGAGGGTTTGTCATCACCTCTCAAGTCCAGCTCGGCTGTGATCCCGAGTCTCACGTGCCCCGCTACGGGAACGTCTGCTACTGTACTAGGCACCGGGCGCCCGAGCAATCCCTTCGCGGCCGTCCCCCTCTCGATCGTCGCGGCTCGCATCACCGGTGCGCGGGTGGGTCAAGCATCGGAGCGAGACCCAATGCAGATGCGACCCCGCGCCGGATCTCGTCAAATTGCTCACGTGAAATACGGGGGATCCTACGCTCCCGCCGACCGTCGGGAAGCCGGCACCCGGTGATCACGGCATCCAGGCGTTCGATGGACACCACGGCCACCATGTCGCACTTTGCCCAAATTTCGTCGGCACGAGGATGAGGCAAGGGATTCGGACGCAATTTACAGTGGTGCTCCTCAACCGGCACCGGTCGCGTCGAACTCAGGGGCACAACGGTGACCAGCTTTGCGTTCCGCCTATGCGCCGTGAGCACTACCACCGGTCTGCGTTTGATCATCTCTGGAGCAATGTGACCCGTGAAATCGCAATAAACGGCCGATTGCGCACGTGGTTGAAATAAAAGTGACACGTCTCATATTGCCACAGCGAGGGCGCGCCGTGCATGAAAGGTCTGCACGCGGAAAGACTTTTTCGTCTCTAACACTGGACGATGCCGCGGATTAGCCTGGAGACCACGACGTCGACCTGCGACGTCGGGAGATCAGCGCTGGGTGCTCGCCGCGGCGGCGCGGGCTTGCTTCAGTTCGGCCCAGTTCGGCGCGTCCTTCAGCGCCTCGTCGTACTTGGCGAGGGCTTGGTCGCGGTGGCCCTGTTTGACGAGCGCGTCGCCCCAGGATTTGAGGGGATCCGCGAAGTGCGGGCCCTTCTCGTGCGCGAGCGAGAGCTCCCGCACGGCGCCCCCAAGATCGCTGCGCGCAAGGAGCGCTTGGCCCCACTCGTAGTACGCCATCGGGAGATCGGGGGCTTGGCGCACGGCCTCCGCGAACCAGCGGTCGGCCGTAGCCGCATCGCCCGCTGCAGCGGCAATCTTGGCTCGAGTGCGGACACACAGATAGCAGTCGGCCGGGGTTTGAGAGATGAGCGCGGTGGCGGAGGCGGTGTCGCCGGTCATCGCTTCGGCGTAGGCGAGCAAGGGACGGTACTGCGTCGCGACCGCGAGATCATAGCGGGCCGCGAACTCGGGGTGCTGCAGATCGGACTTCAGCGCAGCCGACTTCTGCGCCCCCTCCTCCGCAACCAGCGCCTTGGCGGCATCGAGCGCCTGCGGCCAGTCGCCGGCGGAAGAGCTGGCATCCCAGCGAGCCTGCAGCACGTTGGTATCCGGAGGTGCCGCGGCAAGTGCGAGGGCCAAGTTCTTCTGGGCGGCCGAGTCATCGTGCAACAGCGCGGCCACCTGGGCGAGCAATGCGTAACGATCAGCGAGAGTGGTGCTGAGCAGGCCGTACGAGCCTTGGTAGTAGCCTCGGATTGCTGCGAAGTCGCCCGTGCCTTGGTCAATTTGTATATGCGCAAAGCCGATGATCTCCGGGTAGGCATCCTGTTCAGACGGCGGTTGGTCTTGCCTCCGGGTGGCGATCGCCTTCCGGGAAAAACCGAGGGCAGCCTCGCCGTGGCCCAGAGCCTCGCTGACCGATGAAGCCTGTATCCAGCCGACCATGAAGCGTGGATCAACGTCGGTCGTGATCAACGCATCCGAGAGCGCGTGGCGCGCGTCCGGATCCGCGTAGGACAGCATCACGTACGCAATGGCCTGATCTCGACTCGACGCCACCG
>JASHRH010000015.1 GCA_030037475.1 Acidobacteriaceae bacterium | reverse complement strand
TGATGTAGCGACGATTCTGGCTGCGTTTGGGATCTCGCTGCTGCTGGTGCGGGTGATATTGGCGGCGCAGCTGCTGCCGGCCGCGCTGACGCTGCACCCGGTATCCTCCTGGAGAACGCTGAGGGATCTGGTGTGTGTGATGTGGTTTGCACTGGCCTATGTGCTGGTCGCGCGGCGATACGGGTTGTACAACCCTGCACCGTTGGACAGCGGATTCCACGAGCTGCGGATGGTGCTCCAGGCATGCCTGAATGCCGGCCTGCTGCTGTGCGGGCCGCTGTACGTGTTTCATCGGGACCTGGTTTCGCGGGCTTCGGTTCTGCTGCTGGTAACAATGGCGACGGTGATGCTGTGTGCGCGGCGCTGGGTATGGAGGCAGGCACGGTTCCGGCAGTTCGAGCGAGGAATCGATCGGCGCAACGTGGTGATCATTGGCACGAACCAGCTAAGCTACGCGTTGGGACGATACATCGGGACCCATCAGCGGCTGGGTTATCGCTTTGTGGGCTATGTGGCGCGAAGCGGATCGCCCGTAAGCCCCGAGATTCCGGTGCGGCAGATCCTCGGCGGGATGGAACGGATTCGCCCGCTGGCGCGACGGCACTTTGTGGATGAGGTCGTGATTGCGGAGTATTGCCCGACCGAAGATGCTATTGAGCTGGTGGAAGAAGCGCGGGACCTGGATGTGGACGTGCGGGCAATCGCCGGCTACTATAGCGACCTGACGATGAATGCGCCGGTGGAGTATCTGGGGGTTTTCCCGGTAGCGGTGTTGCACCGGCAGTCGCTGAAAACCGTGGGGCTGGCCTGCAAACGGGCGATCGACATTGTGCTTTCACTGATGGCGCTTTTTGCCGGGCTGCCGGTGCTGCTGGCGATTGCGCTGATTGTGAAGATCGATAGCCCGGGTCCGGCGCTGTACTTGTCGGAGCGAGTCGGGCGACGGGGCCGCATGTTCCTGTGCTTCAAGTTCCGGACGATGATGCAGGATGCGGAAAAGATGAAGCCGCAGCTGGCCGCGCTGAACGAGCGCGATGGAATCCTGTTCAAATGCAGTAACGATCCGCGTATTACGCGGGTCGGACGATTCCTGCGGAAGTACAGCCTGGACGAACTGCCGCAGTTCCTGAATGTCCTGCGCGGAGACATGAGCCTGGTGGGGCCGCGTCCTCCGATTGCGAACGAGGTGGAGAAGTACGAGCTTGAGCACTTCCGGCGTCTGGAAGTGCTGCCGGGGATAACGGGGCTGTGGCAGGTGGAAGCACGGCACGACCCTTCCTTCGCGAAGTACATCGAGCTGGACACCGCGTACGTGGAGAACTGGAGCTTCTGGCTGGACATGAAGATTCTGATGCGGACGCTGATCGTCGTGCTGCAGGGCACGGGCGTCTAGAGACCGGCCCGGCTTTCTTTGTAAGCTCTGGAACTTCTGCTCCGTGACCGGGTCGCCCTTGAGGCTGCCAGCCACTCCGGCTGACTCTTCGGGCGTGAATTATCGCTATGGTTGTGCCAGAGGGCCGCTTCGGCGGCCCTCTTTTTTTGCGACCCGCAGCCTGAAGGAACAGGGATACTCCATCGTTTTTTTGGCGTCCCCGACGGGATTTGAACCCGTGTTATCGCCGTGAAAGGGCGGTGTCCTGGGCCGGGCTAGACGACGGGGACGCTCGGATCGGACGCGCAGAAGGCGCAGCCCGCGAAGGATAACCCTCTCTGAATCTACCGGTCAGGAGCGGCAAAGTCAAAGGATTCGCAGCTCCGTTTTTCGCCGCGATTCGGCGGGGTTTGTCACGATTCCGTCATGCTCCCATCGTCATCGCCGCGTCCCGGCCGCGCGGCCCGCAGCCCAGGTTCCGCTCGGCAGTCCCCGCATCTCAACTGGTAGAATCAAGTCTCGCGGGTTGAAAGGAGCAGGCATTTCCATGCCCATCCAGGCTACAGCCAAAATCTGGCACAACGGCAACCTGATTCCCTGGGAGAAGGCGCAGATCCACGTGATGAGCCACGTGGTGCACTACGGCTCCTCCGTGTTCGAAGGCATCCGCTGCTACGCGCAGCCGGAGGGCGCGGCGGTCTTCCGCCTGCCCGAGCACATGCAGCGCCTCCTTGACTCCGCGCACATTTACCGCATGGCACTGCCGTACTCGCTCGACCAGCTCTGCTCAGCGGTCGTGGAAACCGTCGAAGCCAACGGCGTCGCGCCCTGCTACATCCGGCCCATCGCGCTGCGCGGCTATGGCGAACTGGGCGTGAACCCGAAGAACTCGCCGATCGAGGTTTACATTGCGAACTACCCGTGGGGCAAATATGTTGCCGGCGACGCCGCGGACGTCTGCATCTCTTCGTGGAACCGACTGGCGCCGAACACGATGCCTTCGCTGGCCAAGGCCGGCGCGAACTACATGAACTCGCAACTGGTCCGCATGGAAGCCGACCTGAACGGCTACTCCGAGGGCATCGCGCTCGACGTGAACGGCTACATCTCCGAGGGTTCCGGCGAGAACGTCTTCCTCGTCCGCAACGGCGTGCTGTACACTTCGCCGCTGTCGAGCTCGGTGCTTTCGGGCATCACGCGCGACTCGGTGCTGACGCTCGCCCGCCACTTCGGCATTCCGGTGGTGGAGAAGCAGTTGCCGCGCGAGCTGATCTACATCGCCGACGAGGTCTTCTTCACCGGAACGGCGGCGGAAGTCACCCCGATCCGCTCGGTGGACCGCATCCAGATCGGCGACGGGAAGCCGGGAGCGATCACCAGCCAGCTTCGCGACGAGTTCCTCGGCATTGCCAACGGACTCAAGCCGGATCGCTTCGGCTGGCTGACGCCGGTGAACGTGAACGCCGGGCAGCCGGTGGGAGCGTGACGGCTGGCTGAAAAACGGTTAGCGAAAGCCTGCGCGGACAGCGAAAGGGGCACCCCCCCACAGGGGGTAGTCGGGCAAATCGCTGATTTCGCGCGGGTTCGCTGACGTTACCGATTTGACGGCAAGAATATACTTGACTCATCAGACGATGTGCGGTAAAGTCGTTACATGAACGACCCAAAGACACTTCAGGAAGCCATTCTACACTTCGCAAATCTTGATAATTGTGTGGCTTACATGGTTGAGCGTCGCTGGCCGAACGGCGTCGTCTGCCCTATCTGTGGCCGGGACGATGTGGCCTATGTCGCAAAGCGGCGCGTGTGGCAGTGCAAGAGCCGTCACGCGAAGGCGCAGTTCTCCCCGAAGGTGGGTACAGTGATGGAAGACTCTCCCATCGGCTTAGACAAGTGGCTCCTGGCGATGTGGATAGTTGCGAACTGCAAGAATGGCGTTTCGTCCTGGGAAATGCACCGCGCGTTAGGCGTCACCCAAAAGACAGCATGGTTCATGCTGCATCGGATTCGACTGGCGCTCGGCAATACCCCGAACGCAAAGCTGGGCGGCAAGCGCGGCGGTGGCCCGGTGGAGGTTGACGAAGCCTACATCGGAGGACAGCCGCGATTCATGCACGCCAACCGCCGCGAAAAACTCAAGACCACGATGCGGCAGTGGGGCGACCACAAAACCGCCGTCATGGGGATGCTGGATC
>JASHRH010000205.1 GCA_030037475.1 Acidobacteriaceae bacterium | reverse complement strand
CCGCGGACTTCGAGCGGATGGAAGCGCAGTGGCATCCGGGGGTGAAGGTGGAGTTCGAGATTCTGGATCCGCGGCTGCCGGATCAGGCGCCGCAGTTTCTGGGCGGGACGATGGATGACGGGGTTCCGCAGGGGCAGCATCTGCTGGTGGTGCCGGAAAGCGCGGCCGGTGCGCTTCGGGACAGACTGGCGGGAAGAGAATACGAGCCGCTGTTCTCGTATCCGTGGCAGAACCTGAAAGTGTATCGGGTGATGACGGCGGGAGAGCGGTGAGACGGTGAGGGGTGATGCGGCCTGTGAGCCAGCAAGTTAGCAGGTCAGCGGGTTAGCGGGGAACAGCAGGCGAGCAGTTCGCACAGTTGAGCAGGCAATTTCTGCATCTGGTTCAGGAGAGGAGAGCCGCAGCGCTGGTCTGAGGCTGCGGAAGTTCTGCATCCATGGCATCGGCATTGCAGTTTGAGGTGCTGGATCTGCGTCACTTCTCAGCGGGCATCATGCGGCCGCTGCTGGAGGCGGAGAGCCACGTGTGGAGCGAGCGGCTGCACTGGGATTATCGCGGATCGGCGGACCTGCTGCTGCAGTATCTGGACTCGCGCGTGCTGCCGGGCTACGTGGCGGTGGAGAACGGGCGCGTAGTGGGCTATGTGTTCTGCGTCTATGAGGGGCACAAGGCCGTCATCGGGGACATTTTTGCTTTGGAATCCGGCGAGCCGGGGCGGATACCGGGTGAATCCGGAACCAGCGCCGCCGAGGTAAGGAGCGAACTGCTGCGACGGCTGCTGGAGATGCTGCAGAATACGCCGGGCGTGACGCGGATCGAGTCGCAACTGCTGCTGCACGCGCACGGGGAGCACACGCGAGCTTTCGAAGAGGCCGGTTTCGAGGTCTACGAGCGCATTTTTATGGAATGGCCGCTGCGGCGGCCGGCAACGGAGGACGGGACAAGCGGGGTTCCGAGGCTGGCCATGCGGCGCTGGGCGGAAAACGATTTTGCCGCGGCGGGGCGATTGATTGCGACCTGTTACGAAGGGCACCTGGACAGCCACATCAACGAGCAGTACCGGACGGCGGCGGGATCGCAGCGGTTTCTGCACAATATCGTGCGGTTTCCGGGTTGCGGGTACTTCGACGCCGAGTCGTCGCGGACGCTGAGCCTCCCGGGAAGCACGGAACTGGCGGGACTGCTGCTGTGCTCGCGGGTGCGCGAGGACGTAGGACATGTGACCCAGATCTGCGTGACACCGGAATACCGCGGCCAGGGGCTGGGAAAGGCGCTGATGCGGGAGTGCGCGAGGAACCTGGCGCAACGCGGGTTCCAGATGCTGACACTGACGGTGACGGCGTCGAACCGCAGCGCGGTGGGGCTTTACGAGCAACTGGGATTTCACGGGACGCATCGTTTCGACGCGATGGTGTGGGATCCGAGTGAGCATGGGCGGGCGTGAGCACGGATGAGGGGCGGACTCACTGGTAAACTGAAGGTGCGGCAGGGGCGCTGACAACCTTTGGGTGCAGGGCCGCGTCTTTACTTCGGAACTGCTTCTCCCATCAGGACTGTTCCTGGCCCGCGGGCGGGCCCTCGATCCGTCAGCACAGGCATTGTTGACCAGCCGTCTGGAAACCGCCGCGGAGGCGGAACGTTCACCTCAACCGGAACCATGAGGAGCCTTCCATGAAGAATGGCCGTCCGAAGGGCTACATCACCTTTACACTGCATGCCCATCTGCCGTACGTCGTTCATCACGGAACGTGGCCGCACGGGCTGGAGTGGCTGCTGGAAGCCGCGGCGGAGACGTATCTGCCGCTGCTGCGGGTGCTGAAGAACCTGGAGCGGGACGGCCTGGCGCTGAAGGCGAACATCAATATGTCCCCTGTCTTGCTGGAGCAACTGGCGCACCCGACGTTCCAGAAAGAGCTGCCGGAGTACCTGAAGCGGAAGATTCAGGCGACGGAAGAGGATGAGGCCTACTTCCGGCAAAACGGCGAGGCGCACTTTACGAAGACGGCGCGCTACTGGCGGGATTTTTTCGAGCAGGCACTGGAGGACTTTGAGGCGCTGGGGCGCGACATTATCAAAGGCTTCCGGTACTTCAACGACGCGGGGCTGATCGAAGTGGTGACCTGCTGCGCGACCCACGGCTATCTGCCGCTGCTGGGCACCGATGAAAGCGTGGTGGCGCAGGTGAAGACCGGCGTGGCGACGCATCGGCGGCATCTGGGCAAAGCGCCGAAAGGCATCTGGGCGCCGGAGTGCGGCTATCGGCCTGCGGGACGATGGCAGACGCCGGTGATTCCCAGCGGAAGCACCGGGCCATGGCCGCCGTTTGAGCGGATCGGGGTGGAAGAAGCGCTGGCCGAGGGGGACATCGGGTTCTTCTTTGTGGATACACATTTGGTGGAGACCTCGGCGCGATTCACGCCTTACGATCTCAGGCTTGGTGGTGGAGCGGTGGGCGCCGCGGCGGCGCTCGAACAGTCGGCGAACGGCAGCCGGGCGCTGTATTACTCGTACTTTGTGGACGGGCCCTGCGCGCATCAGCATCCGGTGGCGATCTTTCCTCGCGATCCGAAGACGGGCCTGCAGGTGTGGAGCGGCGAGACGGGCTATCCAGGCGACGCGAACTACCTGGACTTCCACAAGAAGCGCTGGCCAGGCGGGCACCGCTACTGGCAGGTGACACACGCCAAGGCCGATCTGGCGCAGAAGACGCCCTATTATCCGGAGCGGGCGACGGCGCGGACGCGGGATCATGCGGAGCACTTTGTGGGCGTGGTGTACGAGGCGCTGAAGGATCATCTGAACGAGAAGAATCCGCCGGTGCTGAGCTCGCCGTTCGACGCGGAGCTGTTCGGGCACTGGTGGTACGAGGGTCCAGGCTGGCTGGAGCACGTGGCGCGCATCATCGCGAAGGACGATTTCCCGATCGAGCTGTGCACGGGTTCGGAATATCTGGAGAAGCATCCGGCCACCGGATATCTGGCCATTGGCGAAGGCTCGTGGGGGAAGAACGGGACGAACGAGGTGTGGCTGAATCCCGACACGGCGTGGACGTGGACGCATATTTATCCTGCTGAGGCGAAGGTGCGCGAGGTGGCGTCGGGAGAAAAGCGGAAGGATGGCGGGCTGGGCGAGCGGATTGCGAAACAGCTTTGCCGGGAGTTGCTGCTGCTGGAGTCGTCGGACTGGCAGTTTTTGATCACAACCGAAGCCGCGCGCGACTACGCGGAACAGCGCTTCCAGACGCATCTCGACCAATTCAACGACGTTGCGAAGGCCTGGGACGAGTTTTCCGCGACTGGAAGCCTGTTGGCGGCGACCGAAGAGCGGCTGTGGCAGATCGAAGAGCGGGACGACATCTTCGCGGACGTGGATCCGGGGCTGTGGAAGAAGCGCGATGGGGCGTGCACGTAGGAACAGCTTTCACCACAGAGGACACAGAGAGCGCTAAGTTTGAGCTACAGTTCTGGCCAGGAGGTTGAAGTCTCTCTCTGGCAAGGCTTTAGCCCGCGGCACTGACGCGTTCCGGTGTGCGAAGCGCGGCGGCGGCGAGCGTCGCATCGATCATCGCGTCCACGCCCATGCAGGAATTCAGCATGAGGTGGTAGAGACGGCGGTCGTCCCACTCGCGCTGGTGGAAGCGGCGAATGTAGTCGGCGCGGCGGCGGTCGGTAGCCAGGATTTCGCGCTCGGCGTCGTGGGCGTGCTCGGGAAACTGCTCCTGAACGAAGCGTATCCTGCGCGTGAGCGACGCGTAGACAAAAACATGGAAGGCGCCCGGCGCTTTGGCGAGGACACAGGCAGCCGCGCGTCCCACGACGACGCAGTTACCCTGAGCCGCCTGATCGATCAGGTAGCCGCGGACGAACTCGACCATGCGCTCGCTGTCGAAGAC
>JASHRH010000204.1 GCA_030037475.1 Acidobacteriaceae bacterium | reverse complement strand
TTGCCGAGGAAGCGGCTGCGGATGATGCAGCCTCCGCGCCACATGAGCGCGATGCCGCCCATGTTCACGCGCCAGCCGTATTCCTTCGCGGCTTCGCGGAGCAGCATGTAGCCCTGCGCGTAGGAGATGATCTTGGAGCAGTAGAGCGCGCGGCGGACGTTCTCGATGAAGTCGGCGCGATCAGCGGTCGCGGCCTGACCGGCGGGCCCCTGCAGGATCTTCGCGGCTGCGACGCGCTCTTCCTTGATGGCGGAGAGACAACGGGCGAAGACCGATTCGCCAATGAGCGTGACCGGCATGCCGAGATCGAGCGCGGAGTTGACGGTCCACTTGCCGGTGCCTTTCTGGCCGGCAGTGTCGAGGATTTTGTCGATGAGCGGCGAGCCGTCGTCATCCTTTTTGGCGAAGATTTCGGAGGAGATTTCGATGAGATAGCTGTCGAGCTCGCCCTGGTTCCAGCCGGCGAAGATCGCGGAGAGCTCATCGGGCGTGACGTTGAGCGCGTGCTTCAGCAGGTCGTAGGCTTCGCAGATGAGCTGCATGTCGCCGTACTCGATGCCGTTGTGCACCATTTTGACGTAATGGCCGGCGCCCTGGTCGCCGACCCAGTCGCAGCAGGGCGTGCCCTGGCCGTCGGAGGTGGTGGCTTTGCCGCTCGCGTCAACTTTGGCGGCGATGGCCTGGAAGATGGGCTTGACGGCGGGCCACGCGTCGGGATTGCCGCCGGGCATGATGGAGGGTCCGCGGCGCGCGCCTTCTTCGCCGCCGGAAACGCCGGTGCCGATGAAGAGAATGCCCTTCGCGGCGAGGTCTTTGGTGCGGCGGTTGGAGTCGGTGAAGAGGGAATTGCCGCCATCGATGATGATGTCGCCGGGCTCGAGGAGCGGGAGCAGGTGTTCGATGTTCTGGTCGACGACGTCGCCGGCCTTGACCATGAGCATGACGCGGCGAGGACGTTTGAGGAGGGAGACAAATTCCTGGAGCGAGTGGGCGCCGACCACCTGCGTGCCTTTCGCCTCGTTGGCGAGGAAGTCGTCGACTTTAGAGACGGTGCGGTTGAAAACCGCGACGCGGAAACCGTGGTCGTTCATGTTGAGGACGAGGTTCTGGCCCATGACCGCAAGGCCGATGAGACCGATGTCGCAGGAAGCGTCAGGCATGGATGACTCCGGGAAAGGATTCCAATGAAATTTTGCGCTATGGAGAGAGGATAAACCAGTGGTCAGGAGGCAGGAGGCGGTAGTCGGTAGTTGGTAGTCGGTAGTCGGGAGACAGGAGACAGGAGACAGGAGTTGGTAGTCGGTAATCGGTAGTCGGTAGTCGGGAGTCAGGAGTCAGTAAAGCGGTTGGCGGGCAGTCTGAGACTAAAAGGTGACAATCTCCAGTTTGGGGAAGGCGGTGCGGTAGAGGCGTTGATCGAGCGTCATCAGGCGGTAGCGGTTGACCGCAGCATGCGCGCCGATGAGGAAATCGGCGAGGATCCGACGCGGCAGAATTTTTTGACTGCGTCGCGCCGCGTAGTTCTGAAAGGCTCGACCCGCCACGCGCCAGATCTGCTCGGTTGAATTCCAGTCGATGCGGATGGCGGTAGCGGCGAAGAAGCCATCCAGCATGTTCTCTGTGCGTCCTGGGAGCGCGAGCAACTCAGTGTATACGGCTCCGCAGATGACCAGCGCGCCGCGCGCCTGCGCGGCATCGAGGGCCTTTTGCGCCGCGGCGTTGAGTTCCGGGCCGGTGTCCCAAAGCGCAACGAGCGCATTGGTGTCGATGGCGGTGGTCATTCGCCACGCAGTTCACGTACGCGCCTGATGATCGAGCGCCTGCCGGAACCGAAGCCCGGATTGCCGATTCCGCGATAGCGGGCGAAAGGGCTCTTCGCGCGCACCGGCGTCACGCGCATCTCGCCATTCGCGCTCTCTTCGAAAGCAAGGCGGTCTCCCGAGCCAATGCCCAGCGTGCGGCGAACCTGAAGGGGCACGGTGATCTGGCCTTTGCTGGTGATCTTTGCTGTCGCTGCCATCAGGACTCCTTACCTTCTGATTGTACTCCTTACTTTGAGCTGCCAGCAGTCAGCAGCCAGCAGTTGATAGGCGCTTGCTGGAAGCTGGTGACTGGAAATGCAGGTCCTTTAGTACCCGTCAGCCTTGCCGTAGTTCTGGCGATGGTCCTGACCGGCTTCGAGGACGCCGGTTTTGGGATCGACCGCGATGCATTCGCCGTCGCCCCAATGACCGGGAAATTTGAGCGTGTAGCCCATTGATCGCAGCGCGGCAAGGGTTGCCGGCGAGAACCCGGGCTCCAGAGAGATAGCGTCCGGCAGGTATTGGTTGTGGAAACGCGGCGCGTCGACGGCCTGCTGGATGCTGAGCGAGCGATCGGCGACGCTGAGGAAGATGTTGGCGACGGTGGAGATGATGGTCGCGCCGCCGGGCGAGCCGAGCACCATGGCGACTTTGCCGTCGCGAAGCACGATGGTCGGCGTCATGCTGGAGAGCGGGCGCTTGCCGGGCGCGATGGCATTGGCCGGTCCCTGAATGAGGCCGAACATGTTGGGCACGCCCTGCTTCGAGGCAAAGTCGTCCATCTCGTCGTTGAGGAGAAAGCCGAGGCCAGGAACGGTGACGCCGGAGCCGAAGGCGCCGTTGAGAGTCGTGGTGACGGCGACGGCGTCGCCCTGCGCGTCCACGATGGAGTAGTGCGTGGTGTCCATGGCTTCGTGGCGGACGTCGCTCATGGTGGGCGGCGGCGGGAGGAATCCAGCGGGGCGGACGAGCGAGGCGGAGGGCGTGGCGTGGAGAGGATGGATGGTGGCGCGCCAGGCGGCCGCGTATTTGCTGCTGAGCATCTGCGCAGTGGGCATGTGGACGTAATCGGGATCGCCGAGATACTGGTTGCGGTCCATGTAGGCGCGGCGGAAGGCTTCGACGATGAGGTGAATGCCCTGGGGCGAGCGGTCGGGCAGGGCGGCCAGGTTGTAGCCGGAGAGGATGTTGAGGGTTTCCATGAGGGTGATGCCGCCGGAGGACGGCGGAGGCGCGCTGACGATGGTGTATCCGCCGTAGTGGCCGATGATGGGCTGGCGGAGTTTGACCTGGTAATGGGCGAGATCTCGCGCGGTGATGAGGCCGCCGCCCTTTTGGATGGCGGCGGCGATCTGGCGGGCCATCAGGCCGTGGTAGAAGTCGCCGGGGTCGGCGGCGAGTGTGCGCAGCGTGGCGGCAAGGAGCGGCTGACGGAAGCGGTCGCCGGGTTGGTAGAAGCTGCCGCTGCGCTGGAAGATCTCACGCGAGACAGGGAATTTGGCGAGGATGGTGTGGTGCAGCTCGTGCGCTTCCTCGGGCGTAAGGATGAATCCGTCGGCGGCGAGGCGGATCGCCGGCGCCATGACCTGCTGGAGCGTGAGGCGGCCATAGTGCTGCTCGGCGCAGACGAGGCCGGCTTCGGAGCCGGGGACGCCGATGGAGCGGTAGCCGACGATGCTGGCGTTGGGGATGACGTTGCCGTGGGCGTCGAGATACATGTTGGGCGTGGCGG
>JASHRH010000203.1 GCA_030037475.1 Acidobacteriaceae bacterium | reverse complement strand
CAGGCACAGCAGGGCCGCGGCGGCCCATCCCGCGCGACGGGTGCGCGACGGGGGCGCGCCGCTGCGCCGGGCGAGGATGGGGGTGGGGGTGGGGGCGGGGGTGGATGGGTCGTGTCTCCGCTGGAAGGGTACGGGCTTCATAGGCTGCGGAAAAACTCTTGATGCATGGGCTTTGTAATCAGGGCACGACTTTAGTCGTGCCGCAGATGCCGTTAACACAACCTGGGCTTCAGCCCCTGAGACACCACCGGCCGATTCTGCCGCTCTCGGCGTGGAGTCTGTTGTGCGCCGCATGGGGTGATTGCAGTCGGCCATGGTCGTTCTCCTGGTCGCACTTCTGGTCGCATTCCTGGCCGCGCGGATACGCCGCGCAGTTTGCCAGCGATCGCCGCGCCTGCCCCGGGGGAGGCAGGCCGGCGGAGGAAACCAAAAACAGGGGCCCGATTGACACGCCAGGGAAGAACCCTCTTCGGAACGCACATCGGGGAACGGGGCGAGAGGGCCGTCCGCCTGGAAGACTGTTGGCAGGTACTGGCCGCATTCTGCATCAAGGCGCGGCAGATGGCAATCCGCTAATTAGCGGAGTTAGGGTTTTGTCAACAGGGAGATGGCGGGAAGCGGCCCGAGGAAGCGATCGATGGCCGGCGGCCCGGCTGAACAGGCTGTGGAAAATCCGAGGCAAACCAGGCGAAACCGCAGCGGCTGAAGCCGGGCGCATTTTGCTGCCTGTACGGCACGACTGAAGTCGTGCCCTGATACAAAGCTCCTGTCTCGGGGTATCTTTCCGCAAGCTGCGAAGCCGTGCCCCTGCAAAGAATTTGCGCGCCGCACGAGAGAAGAAACATCCCGCAGCGGCTGAAGCCGGGCTCATTTTGCTGCCTGGACGGCACGACTGAAGTCGTGCCCTGATACAAAGCACCTGTCTCGGGGTATCTTTCCGCAAGCTGCGAAGCCGTGCCCCTGATACAGAAACCGGTTGAGAGCCGGGCCCTCCCACATCTGCCAAAACCGGGCAGAGCCGTTCGGCTTCGCCTCAGGCCAGGTTGTGGGGCACCCGTTGAGTCGTGCCCTGATACAAAGCCCCTGTCTCGGGGTATCTTTCCGCAGGCTGTGAAGCCGTGCCCCTGATACAAAAACCGGTTGAGAGCCGGGCCCTCCCACATCTGCCAAAACCGGGCAGAGCCGTTCGGCTTCGCCTCAGGCCAGGTTGTGGGGCACCCCCTTCTGTCGTGCCCTGATACAAAGCCGCTGTCTCGGGGGTGTCTTTCCGCAGGCTGGGAAGCCGTGCCCCTGATACAGAAACCGGTTGAGAGCCGGGCCCTCCCACATCTGCCAAAACCGGGCAGATGTGGGGCACCCGCACCCGTTGAGTCGTGCCCTGATACAAAGCCCCTGTTTCGGAGTATCTTTCCGCAGGCTGGGAGGCCATGCCCCTGCAAAACAGCCTCAAACTGAACCAGGAACCCCCTTCAACACAGCCTCCAACTGAACCAGGACCGCTGCCCTGAATTCACTTGCAATTCTGTATGCGGATAAGGGACACTGGCGCTCTCCCCCAAGATTGCTGTCTCGCAGTTTCATGTTTCCGGAAGCGGGCCTGTGGCAGGGGCACAACATCCGCGCAAAGAGCCCAGAAAGCGGAACGGACCAGGTCTTTGGATGGATACCACCGAGTCGTTTTTACGGCAGGACAGATTCGAACAGCAGGTCGCGCGTCTCCAGGCGCTGCTCGAGGCGACGCGGCATGTCCATTCCACGATCGACGCCAGCGAGGTCCTGCGCCAGGCGGCGGGCATTCTGGTTCGCGAACTTGAACTGCCGGGAGCGGTCTTTCTGCGTCCAGGCGGACACACACCGCTCATGCAGGAGGGCGAACCGCCCGCGCCTCCCTATGCGGGCTGTCATCGGTTTCCGCTTCTTTCGCGCGAGAATCAGCTTCTGGCGGAGCTGGTGGTGGCAACTCATGAGTGCTCCGACCTCACGCTCTATGAGCGGGATTTCGTGGAAGGGCTGGTCCTTCAGACTGCCGTCGCCCTCGAAAACGCGCACCTTCACGAGCGCGATCTCGAATGGGCCCGCGTCCAGCAGGATCTGGATGCCGCGCGCGCCCTCCAGCTCTCCCTTCTTCCGAAATCCATGCCGGAGATTCCCGGCTATTCGCTCGCCGGCCGCTCCACCACGTGCTATGAAGTCGGCGGGGATTACCTCGACACGATACCGCTGTCCGACGGCACGCATCTTCTTGTCGTTGCCGATGTCGCCGGCAAGGGCCTGGCATCGGCGATTGTTGCCACCAGTTTCCGCGCGTCGCTCCGCTCGCTGGCGGGCGAGCCCATTCCTCTGGAGGAACTGGCCGCGCGCCTGAGCCAGCAGCACTGGGCCGAGGGCTCGGAGGCGCGCCGCCGCTACATGACGGCGTTCTTCCTTCGCCTGCAGCCGGTCACCGGCAAGGTACAGATCGTCAACGCCGGCCACAATGCCGCCGCTCTGGTGCTCCCCGGCGGCACAGTCCGCATGATCGAAGCATCCGGCACACCGCTCGGCATGTTGTCCGGCATGAGCTATACCACCGAAACCATCGACTTTCCTGCCGGATCACGCCTGCTCCTCTATACCGACGGGCTGACTGAGGTTTTTCGCAACGAGGAGGAATTCGGAACCGATCGGCTCATTGACACATTCCGCTCCGTCCCCGTTCCTCGCGCCGACCAGATCCTGGACGTTCTCTGGGATACGCTCGGCACGTTTTCTCTGCATGCACCGCAAACCGACGACATGACCGCTCTGGCGATCTGCCATCTCGACCCCTCCGCACAGGAGATCCACCCATCATGAAGAACGGAAGCTCCGTCCAGGTTCGCCTCCCTTCGGAACTCGGCTTTGAGAAAGTCGCCATGAGCACCGCCGCCAGCATGGCCGCGCTCATGGGCTTCTCCGAAAACCGCATTGAAGACCTCAAGACCGCCGTCGCCGAGGCGTGCATCAACGCCATCGAGCACGGCAATCAGCTCAACAGCAGCCTCAGCGTCGGGGTGGTCCTTTCCACCGCGGCTGACCGTCTCGAAATCAAAGTGATCGATGACGGCGGGGGGGTGAACGCCACGCCCCACGCTCCGGACATCGACCGCAAAGTTCACGGCGATGAGGATCCCCGCGGCATGGGCATGTTTCTCATTCAGGCTCTCGTCGACGAGGCCGAATGGTACAAGGGCCCTCCCGGCAAGAGCTTCGTCCGTCTCGTCATCCGCCTCGACAAGGAGAATGAGTAATGCAGACCGCTACGCGCGTGACCACGCGAACCGCATCAACCGCTTCCAGCAGCCCCGTCACCATCCTTTCTTTCAGCGGAGACATCTCCTCAGCCTCGAAGGACGCAGTCCTGGGCGCGTATCACGGCCTGGATGGCGCGGCATCGCACGTCCTCCTCGACTTCACGGGAGTGGATTACATCAACTCCTCCGGCATCGCCATCATCATCCAGATGCTTCTCGAAGCGGGTAAAGCCGGCACGCAGACCATCGGCATCTTCGGTCTCACTCCTCACTTCCAAAAGGTGTTCACGATGGTCGGCATTAACAAGTACGCTGCCCTGCACGCAAACGAGGCCGCGGCTCTGGCCGGCGTACAGGAGCAACCGTGAACCCGCAGCAACGGCAGCATGGTTCTCACCCGCTTTGCCGCCGGCGAAGAATCGCGAACCGAATTCACTGCGCGACTGCCGGCGCCCGCATGACCACGGCCTGAAATCTCCGGGTTTCCGGGGGAGCACAATGTTCCAGTCGATTCTCCGCCGTTCCGGAATTCGCTTCGCGCTGCTGCTTTTGCTCGCCGCTTTCGCCGCGTCCGCCGCCAGCGCCCAGCATTCCGTCGAACACCTGGCGCTCGATCCGCACAGCGTCAACGGCCTGGCGCTCGGCAGACCGGTTCACCTCGGCGCGCGCTGGCTGGCACACGAAGGCGACGATCCCGGCTGGAGCCAGCCCGGCTTCGATGACAGCCAGTGGCGCGTCGTCAAACTCGAAGTCCCACTGGCGTTGCAGGGCATGAAAGGCGTCGACGCCATCTGGTACCGCCTGCACGTTCGCATTCCGCCCACTGCACGCCATCTCTCGCTCATGCTCACCCGTACTGAAGGCAGCATCGAGATCTACGCCAACGGCGCGCGGATCGGCGGCTGGGGCTCGATGAATCCCGGCGGAGACCGCTCCATTGTCGAAAGCTGGACGGGCGCCATTCCGGATTCCGTTCTCGGCTCCGGCGATCTCACCATTGCCATCCGGGCCCGTATCGGCAATATCACCCATCAGGGCGATTTTCCCCTGGGTCCGCTGGGCGTGCAGTCGGAAGAGCTGGTGGGACCTTCGCCTGCCATCCACAACGCCAGTTCACTCCTCGGCTTCCGGGATCTCACCTCGAACTGGACCAATCTCACGCTGGTTCTGCTCGTCCTGCTGATCACCACAGCCCTGGCACTCGCCGTCCGCAATGAGCCGGAATACCAGGCCCTTCTTGTTGCGCTCGCCGGCCAGGCTGCCAACCAGATTCTGATCCTGTGGGGACTGATCTTCAGCACACCCATCACCCTCACGTACGGAATTTTCTTCCTCGGCACCGCCGCGGTCTGGATCATCGGCCTGATCGAGTTCGTGCGGCTCATTCTGGGCATCCGCCTCTACCGCAGCCTCCTCGTCTATTACGGCTTGCTCGGCATTGTGTCGCCGCTCGCGAGCATCTGCGAGTATCTTTACTGGCTGCCGCACCATGCCGCCAACGATCCGATCGGCGTGGCAGTCAACCTGTTCATCCAGGTCATCGGTGTGCCCGCGACCGCCGGTCTCCCGCTGCTCGCGCTGTGGGTCGCCTGGAAAAAGCGCAATCGCGATGCGCTGCTGCTCTTCGTGCCGCTCCTCATCAATGCTTCTTACGCCTACTACACATTCGGCCTTTACCTGCTGCGCATCTTCCACGTAATTACAGAAGCCACCTCGCTGGCCGCCGATTACACCCCGGTCAAGGCGTTCAACATCGCGTGGAATGAGGTCGTTTCGTTCGCGTTTTCCGTCGCCCTGCTCGTCTTCCTTGTCATCCGCACTATCCGCCTGGCTCGCTACCGAGCCCGTGCCGCCAGCGAACTCCAGGCCGTCAAAACCCTCCAGGGCCTGCTTCTGGCTCGCTCCAATCAGGCCACTCCCGGATATGCCGTCGAAACTGTCTATCGCCCTGCTTCGGAAGTCGGCGGCGACTTTTTTCTCGTCTTGCCCGCCCCTGACGGCTCTATCGTTGCCATCGTGGGCGACGTCAGCGGCAAAGGCCTGCTCGCCGCCATGCGTGTCTCCCTCATTCTCGGCGCGCTCAACCGCGAGACTTCCCGTACGCCCTCCGAAGTTCTCAGCCGGCTCAACCAGGTCCTTCTCGGCCAGGGCGACATGGGATTCACTACGGCCTGCTGCGTTCGTGTGGAGACCAACGGCAACTTCAGTTTCTCGAATGCCGGCCACCTGAACCCCTACATTGACGGCCAGGAAATCGAAGCCCCCGGCGTTCTGCCTCTCGGCCTCAAGCCGGACCAGAGTTACGCCACCGTTACTGGTCACCTCGACCCCGGCCAGCGCATGGTCCTGCTCTCCGACGGCGTACCCGAGGCCCGCGCTAAACGCCAGCTTCTCGGCTTCGACAAGCTCCTCGAACTCACTCGTCTCGAGGCAGCCGAAATTGCGGATGCCGCTGTGAACTTCGGCCAGGAAGACGACATTACGGTGCTCTCTGTCGTACTCGCCTGAGATCGGCAAGGTGTTCCCGAACCTCACAAACGGCTTGCCGGCATCCGGAATCTGCGCGACCGCCGCACTCCCAGCCGCGCCAGGCGGGGTTGCCGGCAGCGCGTGTGCGATGCGCGCCTTTACCTGTCCCCTGGCAGGCGATGCCGGAACTGCGGCTGTCACGCCCGGAATCCCCAGGACGAGGTTCTTCATTTTTCGTCAGCACCTCCCACGCCGGAATTCCATCGAAATCAGGCCGGTCTCCGTCTACCAACCGAAGTAATCGCGGTGCATACGGTCGATCTCGGGATCGGCGCGGAGGCTCTGTATGCGATGGGTCAGAGCAACAGCAATGGTGAGGCGAGGGGTTCGATCTTCGATCGCCCTGGCGAAGGTGCCCCGAATGGCAGCGAGATCGGGCGAGCCCAGAGTGACGAAGAAGCGGGCAAAGGCAGGTATATATTCTCCGTTGCGCTCACGCTCATCGAAGGTGCTGAGCACGTTTCTCGCGTCCTCGATGCGGCTGGCGAAACCGTACGCCATGCCTAACAAACCGAGATAAAAAGGCTGTTCCGCAACAGCGACAATCCGCTCGAAAAGCCCCACCGCCTCGGCGGCGCGATGGAGCTCGCAAAGCACAATGCCCTGAACCCACATCGCGAAAATGTAGCCTGGCTGCAACTGCAGCGCGCGGCGCAGATCGATGAGGCTCTCCTCAAAGCGACCGGCCATCATGATGGCCCCGGTGCTCACAGTCAAAACAAAGGGCGAGAGCGGATCGAGCCGGCGCGCAGCTGCGGCCTCGACCAGCGCCTCGTCGAATCTGCCCAACGCATCGAGGATGAGCGAATGATAAGCATGGCCAAGGGAGGAGTTGGGGTTCATCTCCAGCGCGGTCCGGACAAGAGGCTGGGCCTCACGCCATTCCTCACCGAAGTAGCAGGCATGGATGCCCCGTGACAACGTTATCTCCCAGTTTTGGCCATCCAGTTCCGCGGCGCGCCGGATGGCCTCGGCGGCTTTCGGCGCAATTTCCTCGCGGCGGGCGATCCCGTAGAACCGGAAGATGGCATAGCAATCGGCGAGTCCGGCCCACGCCAGGGCGTAGTCAGGATCAAGCTCCAG
>JASHRH010000202.1 GCA_030037475.1 Acidobacteriaceae bacterium | reverse complement strand
AAAAAAGCTCCACACGCCCGTGGCCAGCCCCGACGCAAACGATGCGATGCTCCAGATGAGCGTGGCGACCCGTCCGACCCGGCGCACCCCCCACCGGTCGAGCATCACGCCGACGGGAATCTGCAGCACCGCATACGTCCAGTTGTACGCGGAGGACAGATATCCGAAGGCAACGGCGGTGATGCCCCACTGCACATGCAGCGCGTTGAACGCCACTGACACGTTCACGCGATCGAAGAAGTTGATCAGGACACCGATGCCCAGCAGCACGGCAATGCGCCAGCGGCGATGCGGAGCGTGTCCAGCCGTCCCTGATGATGGCTCGCTCACTGGAGAAGTTTAGACGAGGGTTGCAATCCCTGGAGCGCGCTTTGGAAATGGCTTTGTATCAGGGCACGACTTCAGCCGTGCCGCACACGGTGCAAAACGAGCCCGGCTTCAGCCGCTGAGGGATTCTCGTGCGGCGTGCAAATTCTTTGCAGGGGCACGGCTTCCCAGCCTGCGGAAAGATACTCCGAGACAGGGGCTTTGTATCAGGGCACGACACAACGGGTGCCCCACATCTGCCCGGTTTTGGCAGATGTGGGAGGGCCCGGATCGATCTCAACCGGTTTTTGTATCAGGAGCACGTCTTGACAGCTTGCCGAAAAACTCGATGCTTTGAAGGGGCACGGCTTCAGCCGTGCCGCACACGGTGCAAAATGAGCCCGGCTTCAGCCGCTGAGGGATTCTCGTGCGGCGTGCAAATTCTTTGCAGGGGCACGGCTTCGCAGCTTGCGGAAAGATACCCCGAGACAGCGGCTTTGTATCAGGGCACGACTTCAGTCGTGCCGTACAAGCAGCAAAAATACCGGGGCTTGAGCCCCTGCGACTTTGAGGTTGTAACCAGGGCCTCGCGCAGCGAGGCTGGGTAGAAGCACCGGGCTTGAGCCCGGTGAACAGACGTGAGAAGCATTCCGGCCTTCAACCCCGGAATCGCTTTGTATCAGGGCACGACACAACGGGTGCCCCACATCTGCCCGGTTTTGGCAGATGTGGGAGGATCCGGATCTCAACCGGTTTTTGTATCAGGAGCACGGCTTCCCAGCTTGCGGAAAGATACCCCCGAGACAGGGGCTTTGTATCAGGGCACGACTTCAGTCGTGCCATCCAGGCAGCAAAATGAGCCCGGCTTCAGCCGCTGAGGGATGTTTCTTCTCTCGTGTGGCGTGCAAACTGGGGTTTTCCCGCAATCTGTCCAGCCGGGCCGTTGACGCCCCACAGACAATGGGCTTTAGACCGTCACGCAGTTTGGTTACGAATAACTCCTGCCCCGAGGATGCGTCGTATCCAGTCGGTGTGCCGGTCTCAACAATTCCCATCTCCACTCTCTCGACGTGAAACACAATCATTCCACCGCCTGCACCATCCCGCGTCCCAGCAGCAGCTCGGCCTTCTCCATGAACGCGCGATCGGCCGCCACGGTCATGCCCTCCGGCTCCATCACCACGCAGTATTGGCCGCCTTGCTCTACGTTGAGCATCAGCCGCCCCGGCCCCGGCGCGGAGACAACCAGATCGCGCAGCTCCGTCAGCGTGGTCTCGCTCACGCGATCCAGTGGAATCCTGATGCGAATGTTGCTGGGCAACCGCACTTTCACGTCCTCCAGCGCCTGAATGCCGGAGACGCAGAGCTTGGGCGCGGCTTCCTCCTCGGCGCGCAACTGCCCGCGCACCAGCACCGGAACCTCGATGCGCAGCGGCTGCGCAAGCCGTTCGTAATCTCGGGGGAAACAAATGAGGTCAATCTTGCCCGTCGCGTCTTCCAGCGCCGCCTGCGCGTACAGCTCGCCCGAGCGTTTCGATTTCGCGACCTTCAGCCCGACCATCACTCCGGCGATGGAAATCTCGTTCTCCGGTGCCTGATTGCGGCGGCCGTTCGAGGGCGCCGGCTTCATCTCCAGCGCCGTCGCCACGTCCACCACGCTGGGCAGATTGCGCAGTTTCTCCGCGTACTTATCCAGCGGATGTCCCGAAACGAAAAAGCCGAGCACTTCTTTCTCCATTTGCAGCCGCTGGCTCTCGTCCAGCTCGGGGACATTCGGCAGGTCATCGTGTTTCGCGCCCTCGGCCGGAGCACTGAAGATCCCGAACAGCCCCGCCTGACCGGCTTCGCGATCGCGCTGTGTCTTCTGCGCCCGCTCCATCGTCTTGTCGACCGAGGCCAGCAGTTGCGCGCGTCGCCCGAACGAGTCGAGCTCGCCGGCTTTGATCAGCGACTCGATCACCCGCTTGTTCAGCAGCCGCAGGTCGATCTTTTCGCAGAATTCCTGGAATCCGCCGAAGCTGCGCCCCTCCTTCGTCAGCTCGTCCCGCGCCGCCAGGATCGAATCGATGGCATTCCGCCCCACGTTCTTGATCGCCGTCAGCCCGAAGCGAATCTTGTCTCCGTGCGGCGTAAAGTTCGCGTCCGAGTAGCGTACGTCCGGCGGTTCCACGGGAATTTCCATCTCGCGGCATTCCTTGATGTACTTCACCACGTTTTCCGGCTTGGAGATTTCCGACGTCAGCAGCGCCGACATGAACTCCACCGGATAGTGCGTCTTCAGGTACGCCGTGTGATACGCCAGCAGCGCGTAGGCCGCCGAGTGCGACTTGTTGAAGCCGTAGCCCGCGAACTGCTCCATCAGCTCGAAGATCTGAATGATCGTCTCCCGCGGGTGCCCGCGTTCCAGCGCGCCGCTCACAAAGCGGTCTCGCTGCTTGGCCATCTCCGCCGGATCCTTCTTCCCCATGGCGCGCCGCAGCAGATCGGCTTCGCCCAGCGAGTATCCTGCGAGCGCGTTGGCAATCTGCATCACCTGTTCCTGATAAACGATGACGCCCAGCGTCTCGCGCAGGATCGTCTCCAGCTCCGGCAGCAGATATTCGACCTTCCTGCGCCCCCATTTCCGCTCGATGAAGTCGTCGATCATGCCGCCCTGGATCGGCCCCGGCCGGTACAGCGCGTTCAGCGCTGTCAGGTCTTCCACTGTTGTCGGCTTATATC
>JASHRH010000201.1 GCA_030037475.1 Acidobacteriaceae bacterium | reverse complement strand
AATTAAGCGGAAAGGCCGCCGGAACGAAAAAATCCCCGGCCGCAATGACCGGGGATCAGGAGGTCTTTAAAGAACTTACCCTCACAGAATAGAAACCCGGCGGCGCGCTGTCTTCGCGCCAAAGATCGCATTTTCCCTCCATCTTTGGATGGAACCATGCTGCGCACAAAAAGCTTTCGGGGCGGGAGCGTCCGCGCCCATTTGTCATTCCTGATGAGGCGCGGGAAACCGCCCAGCGCCAGTTGCTGCTTCAGGCCGATGCTTCGCGCCTCGCAGCGGGGCGGGTGCGGCCATTCTCGCCACTATGTCCGTTGCTGTTCTGCTGCGGTGTCAGCAGGACCCGCCGCAGCGCGCGGATCAGTTCCGGCCCCGTCTGCTCCAGCTCGCGCAGATGCCACGCCGCCAGCGAGCCCAGCAACTTCTCGCCCAGAGGCGTCATCCGCAGCAGGATGCGGCGGTGGTCAGTGGGGTCCGGGCAGCGCCGCAGCAACCCCTGTTCGATTGTGCGGTCCACCAGCTCCACTGCGCTGTTGTGCTTGAGCAGCATGCGCGCGGCCACGTTGGCGATAGTTGGATCCAGCTCCTCCGGCATGCCCCAGACGCACTGCAGCAACTGATATTGCTGCGCGCGTACACCCGCGGCATCGGCGGTGAGGCTGCTGAAGTGCAGATACTTCCGTAGCTGGAAACGGAACTCCGCCAGCCTGCGCATCTGGGCGCGGGTGAGCGGGACCGGTTCGCTGAAATGACCGTTGGAGGCGACGGGATGAATTCCGTGGTTCTCGGCTGACATCATGGCAACATCGTAGCACGATATATCGTGCTACGATGCTTGGACATCGTCCGAGTCTCCCGTGAAGCCCGGATCGGCCAGGATGGCTTGTGCGTCTTCCGCGTCCTCCTGGCTCACCTGTAGTTGCAGCGGGCCCAGCCCGGGCTCCATGATGCGGGCGTTCTCGCCGGACAGGAACACCTCGATTCCCGCTGATTGCAGGCGCAGCTTCGCCATCTCCGCTTCCAGCGGTTCGACAAAGCTGGCAATTGTCACCACGTCTGCCATAGATTCCCCCGGGGCGCATTGATTTCTGATGAAGAGTACCACTTTGCATTTCGATGCAGCGCGAGGCGCGGCTTTCCGGAACTTTTCTGAAGCCGCTGTAGAATAAGGAGTTCCTTTGGCAACAAATATAAATATGCTGATTAACCCTTTCCTGTATCGGTGTCTCGGAAATGAGGACCGCCAGCGATCATGCCAGGTCGCTCTCTTCAGGTTCAGGGAACGGGAAGCTTCAGCGTGTTCCCGAAGTGATGCCCTAAAACCAATTCGGAATTGACGGCATCCCGCTCCCAGGGAGCATAATGAGCAGCACAAGTGTCTAGCCTATAGAATCGAAGGCAAAGACCATGAACGCGCTATTCAACAATCCGAAAGCGATTGCCGAAGCGGGCGAGCGCATATACCGAGAAAAATTCAAAACTGACTTTGAAGCGAATCACCGGGGCAAGTTTGCCGCCATCAATGTCATCAAGGAAACTGCGGCAATCGGAGAGACCCCCGAACAGGCTTTTGAGGCAGCGCGCAAAGAGGATCCTCACGGGCTGTTCCATCTGATTCGCGTTGGTTACGCAGGGGCATTTCAGGTGAGCTACCAGTTCCCACGCAATGGCCATCAAGATTGGTTATTTGGATAGCAGAGGGCACCCCTACATCAGGATTCGCGTGTGGGGACTCTCGGAACAATTCGCTCAAGAGTTCGAGGCGATGATCGACACCGGCTTCTCAGGTTATCTGTCGCTCCCACTGGTCAAAGCTTTTCCGCTCGGTCTGACGCTTGCAGGCACAACCTCTTACGAACTTGCTGACGGTTCGAAGAGTCCGAAACTGTTGGCGTATGGATGCGTGGACCACGAAGGCGAAGTGACCGCAGGCTTGATAGCCCTCGAAGCAAATGCGAACTGTGGGCCGCTCCTCGGCGTGGAATTCTTGCGGCAATGCAAGAAAATGCTTGTGGTCGGCAAAAATAATGTTTGGTTGATGGACGACGACGAAATAGGGTCGATTCCGCCGACACCTGATGAGGATGCTTCTGGTGGAGCCCAGGCCCCTCCCACCCCACAGGGTTAGCTAACGTATTATTGCCATTCGTTTGGAGGTCTTTCGCCTTGATTCCGCGCTATACCCGCGCCCCCATGGGCGCCGTCTGGAGCGAGGAAAGCAAATTCCGCGCCTGGCTGGAAGTGGAGACCGTCACCAGCGAAGTTCTGGCCGAGGATGGGCTGGTGTCCACGGAGGCTGCTCGCGCCATCCGCCAGCGTGGGGACTTCGATCTCGACCGGATCCACGCCATCGAGGCCGAAGTGAAGCACGATGTCATCGCCTTCACCACCGCTGTCGCGGAGAAGGTCGGGCCCGAAGCGCGCTGGCTGCACTACGGACTCACTTCCAATGACGTGGTAGACACGGCGCAGGCCCTCCAGATCAAAGCCGCCTCCGCCATTTTGCGCGAAGACATCGATCGGCTCCTCCGTGTTCTGAAGGCCCGTGCTCTGGAATTTAAAGACACGCCCACGGTGGGCCGTACTCATGGCATACATGCTGAGCCCACAACGTTTGGGCTCAAGCTGCTGAACTGGTATGCCGAGATGCGACGCAACCGCGAACGATTCACCGCCGCCGCTGAGCAGATGCGCGTGGGCAAGCTGTCGGGCGCCGTCGGAACGTTCGGGCATCTCAGTCCGCGACACGAGGAACGCATTTGCGAGCGGCTGGGCCTGGTTCCCGCGCCCATTGCCACGCAGGTGATTCAACGCGACCGGCACGCGTATTACGTTGCAACCCTGGCCGTGCTCACCGCGACCCTCGATAAGATCGCCACGGAAGTGCGCCACCTGCAGCGGACCGAGGTGCGCGAGGCCGAGGAGTATTTTTCGCCGAAGCAAAAGGGCTCTTCGGCGATGCCGCACAAGCGCAACCCCATTACCGCGGAGCAGATCTGCGGCCTCGCCCGCGTGGTTCGCGCCAATTCGCAGGCGGCGCTCGAAAACGTCGCGCTGTGGCACGAGCGCGATATCTCGCATTCCTCGGTGGAGCGGGTGATCCTGCCGGATTCGACCATCCTGGGGGATTATCTGCTCGCCAAAACCGCCGACCTGATTGAAAAGCTGGTGGTCTATCCCACGCGCATGAAGAAGAATCTCGATTCCACGGGCGGACTGATCTTCAGCGGGCAGCTTCTGCTGGATTTGGCTGCGGTGGGCATGTCGCGGGAGGAGGCGTATCGGCTGGTGCAGCAGCACGCGATGAATGCTTGGCAGAATGACCGCGTCTTCCGCGAGCTGGTTGCCGCCGATCCAGAGATCTCCGCGCGGCTCAGCCCGGAAAAGCTGGCGCAAACGTTCGATCTGAGCCGTCAGCTCGGCAATGTCGATGCAATTTTCGAGCGTGTACTGGAAGACAAGTAATCGAGGCTATTTCAGGCTCTGAGAGAGCGCTTACGGCGCCACTGGTTTCCAGCCGCCCAGCACCCACGCCGGATCGCTGTAGTGCGCAATCGTGGCAGCATCTTTCGGCATGGTGATCTGACGCGATGCCGGATCGCGGTGCGACGTGTCGATTGGGTGCCCGTCCAGGTCCGTGCTGTCAAACTCCCACAGATGCAGATGGGCGGGGCTGACCTGGATCGGTCCCCATCCTTCCGCCGGAATCCCGCTGAGCCGGCAATGGATCAACACCGCCTCGGCATACGGATAATTCAGCCCATGGTTCATGGGCAGCCGCGCCAGCACCGGACCCGGCGATCGCGGCATGTTCGCCCGCAGCGGCGGCGCGCTGGCATTCCGCAGCAGCTCGATCTTCCGCGCCAGAAATGTGCAGTCCACGAACACATTGCCGTGATTTTGATCGGTGTTGCGAATCCACAGGAACGGTCCTGCGGATTCGATCGTGCAGTGGTCGAAGAATGCCGGCCCCACGCCCAGGATCGTGTCGCCGTCGCCAACAATCTTTGTGCCCATGAGATACACCGAACCGCGCAGATTCAGCGCATCGCCAGAGCCGCGGATATTCATGTGCGCCACGATGTTTCTGCTGCCGGAAACCAGCAGCCCTTCGGCCTGACCGAAGTATGAGTTCGTGATCGAAAAGTTTTCCAGCACGATGCCCGTCGAGTCATACACCGAAAAAGCACAGCGCCGTGAGGGCCCGGGCATGGGTGGATTGAACGCGCTGTTGTTGCCGTAGAACACCTGGACCTTATCGCGGTCCTCTCCGCGAATCGTCAGGTTCGATTTGTGCCGGAAAAACACGATCTCGTTGTAGATTCCATCCCTGATGAAGATCGTGATGCGATGTGCCGGATGATCCAGCGTCCAGTCCACCGCTCCCTGAATCGTGTTGAAATCTCCGCTGCCGTCCGCCGCCACGACCACGCGCGCTGTGTTCGGTGGTGGCGGCGCCGCCTTCGTCGTGAAGGTCCAGGCGTGATCTGTCGTGAGGCCGGCAAAGCCGCCTGCCGCCGTCAGCACGCCGGGATCGATGCGTACGAAATAGGTGTGGTGGTATTGGAGAACGTGGCTGTGCAGCGTAATTGTCACCACGTTGCCGCGCACCAGGATCGGATAAAAATGAAAATCCGCAAGCCCGCCGATCGTATTGAGCTGATAGTTGTGCAGATCAGCCGGAGTGGTCCGGACGGCCGGCGTGGTCGTGGTCGGCGAAGTCGGGATGGAAGGGTTGAGCGGAATCGTACCGGCAGCTTTCGCGCGCCGCGACGGATCGGGGCCGGCCGGAATGCTCATGTCGAGGGCGTCCACCAGCCTGTGAGTCGCGGCGTCGTAGACGCGAATCGATCCGAGTCTTCCGATAACTGGCGGATTCGCGAACGTCAGCACCAGATGCGTGTCAGGGTTGACATGCGTCGCGTGGTTGGCGGGGAAAAGCGTGAGCCTCAGAGGCTGCGCCGGCGCTGGCGCTGCCAGCAATGCCAGGGTCCACGCGAGGAAAACGCCAGAGCCAATTCGCATCTTTGCGGCGGCTGCTCCTTTATCGTTAGAGACCTTTATAACGGCATGCTCCCTGGCGGGGCAATCGTTGCGGCCAGGAGTCGCACGGATGCGTCAAGTGCCTCTGTCCTACAATCTCTTCGTGGTCAACAGATCGCCGTCGTCGCATCAGGAACCTCTCACCCTCACGGTCGGCCTCACCGGCGCCAGCGGGTCGGTCTTCGGCCGCGCATTGCTCACCGCTCTCGATGCGGACGAGCGTGTGAGCCGCGTGCACTTTGTTCCTTCGGAAAATTCGCTGCGCGTGATGGCCGAAGAGCTGGGCATCTCCGGCCGCAACGGGCTCGTGGAGAAGCTGCTCGGCCGCGCTTCGGCGAAGATCGCCCAGCACGCCGAATCTGACATCGGCGCGCCGATCGCCAGCGGCAGCTATCCCACTGCGGGGATGATCATCCTGCCATGCAGCATGGGCACGCTGGCCGGGATCGCCAACGGTATGGCGGCGAACCTCATCGAGCGCGCCGCCGACGTTTGTCTGAAGGAGCGCCGCCCGCTGATCCTCTGCCTGCGCGAGACGCCCTTCAACAAGATTCATATTCGCAACATGGGACTGGCTGCGGACGCCGGGGCCACGATCTTTCCCGTCATGCCGGCCTTCTATAACCATCCGACAGGCTCAGAGGAAATGGCTCGACAGTTTGTCTGCCGCGTGCTCGCGCATATTGGTTTGCCCCAGCCGGATGCGTACATCTGGAAACCCGGCGCGTCGGAGGAGTAGAGTTTCGCTCTCAATGAGCAATTGCGGCCGAGACGCCGTCCTTCTGGAACATCTGCCGGATACCGCGCAGCGCCTGGCGGGTGCGCTCCTCGTTCTCGATCAGAGCGAAACGGACATGGCCGTCGCCGTATTCGCCGAAGCCGATACCGGGGCTGACCGCGACCTTCGCGTCGCGCAGCAGCTTCGTCGAGAACTCCAGTGAACCCAGGGACCGGTACGGCTCCGGAACCGGCGCCCACACGAACATCGTCGCCTTCGGCGAGGCCACTTCCCACCCCGCCTTGTTCAGCCCGGCAACCAGACAGTCACGACGGCGCCTGTAGTTGTTGCGAATCTCAGCGACGCAGTCCTGTGGGCCCTCCAGCGCGAGGATCGAAGCCACCTGAATCGGCGTGAAGGTGCCGTAGTCGAAGTAGCTTTTCAGTCGGCCCAGAGCGGCGACGAGCTCAGGATTGCCGACCATAAATCCAACCCGCCAGCCGGGCATGTTGTAGCTCTTGGAAAGCGTGAAGAATTCCACTGCAACTTCTTTGGCCCCGGGGACCTCCAGCACGGACGGCGCGCGGTAGCCGTCGAAGACGATGTCGGCATAAGCGAGGTCGTGGACCAGCCAGATGCCGTGCTGGCGGCACAGCGCGACGATGCGCTCGAAGAAGGCGAGATCGACACACTGCGTGGTGGGATTCGCCGGAAAATTCAGGATCAGCATTTTCGGACGCGGATACATCAGCGGGATGGCCGTTTCCAGTTCGGCCAGAAAAGCGTCGGCGCTGTGGATGGCCACGCTGCGAATGCTGGCGCCCGCGATCACCGGCCCATAGATGTGAATGGGGTAGCTGGGATTGGGAACCATGACTACGTCTCCCTGGTCCAGGGTAGCGAGGCACAGGTGGGCAATGCCCTCCTTGGAGCCGATGGTGACGATGGCTTCCCTGTCGGGATCGAGCGAGACGGCATAGCGCTGCTGGTACCAGTTGCAGATGGCGCGGCGCAGTCGAGGAACGCCTTTGGAAAGAGAATAGCGGTGCGTCTCCGGACGGCGCGCGGCCTCGATCATCTTGTCCACAATATGCTGCGGCGTGGCGCCGTCGGGATTGCCCATTCCAAAGTCGATGATGTCTTCGCCGCGGCGCCGGGCGGCGGCCTTCAGTTCGCCGGTAATGTTGAAGACGTAAGCGGGAAGCCGCTTGATGCGGGGAAATTCGTGCACGGTGTTCCTCGGAGGTGGAGTGCTCTCCTCATGAGTTTGGCATAAACCGCCAGGCTGCACGAATACGGTTCGACGGAGCGCGTCTCCCCTGGTAACGTGCCAGGCTCGCGGCGCTGCGAGTACACTCAGGTACGATGGCAACTGTTACCCGACGCAGCTTTCTTGCTGGCGCGGCGGCCTCTGTGGCCGCTGTCCGCCTTCACGCGCAAAGCTCCGCTCCCGCGCATGCCTCTCTCACGCTGCCCGCTCAGGCGACCGGTCCGCAGATGCCGGAGGATTTCGTCGGGCTCTCGTACGAGGTTCAGCAACTCAGGGATCCGACGTTCTTTTCGGCTTCCAATACCGGTCTGATTGAGCAGTTCAGGGCGATCTCGGCGAAGGGTGTGCTGCGCCTGGGCGGCAACACCAGCGAATACGAATGGTGGAAGCCGACGCCGGAAACGCCCGAGCCCGAGCATCCCCGGACCCGCGTGGTTACCGGGGAGCCGCAGCCGCTCTACTATCCCGTCACGGCCGAGGCCGTGCGCAATCTCGACGCGTTTGTCCGCGCCACGGGATGGAAGTGCATCTACGGAATCGGTCTCGGAACAAACGCGCCGGAGCGCGCCGCGGGGGAAGCGGCCTTTGCGGCAAAGGTGCTGGGGCCGCGGCTGCTGTTCTTCCAGCTTGGCAACGAGGTCGATCTGTTCGCGCCGCATCTGCGCGATCCGAAAACGTGGAATCCGCAGACCTATCTGGAACAGTGGCTGACCTTTGCCCACGCGATCACCGCCGCCGTGCCGGGAGCGAAATTCGGCATGCCCGATATTGCCGGGCGACTGGACTGGCTGACCGAGATTGCGGAGCTGTGGCCGACGATTCAGAACCCGCCGAATGTCGCGCGGCTCACGCATCACTACTACTTCGGCGGGCCGGCGACCAATCCGGCCGTAAACATCCCGAATCTCCTTGGCCCCGAGGCGATGGCCAGAGTCCAGGGGATGGCGGACATTGCTACTGCGGCGGCGAAGAAGATGGGCGTACGCGTGCGCATGACAGAAGGGAACACCTGTTATCGCGGGGGCAAACCAGGCGTTTCCGACGTCTTCGCGGCGGCGCTGTGGGCGGCAGATTACTCGCTGCTGCTGGCCGGCAATGGCTACACCGGCGTGAATCTGCACGGCGGCAGTGGCCCGTCCGTAGCGAACTCAGTGGGCGGCTCGTTGCCCGGCGATGCGCTGCTCCGCGATCAGGGTGCGACGCCGAAGCAGATCGCGACGCATCCGCACCCGTTCTATACGCCGATTGCGAGCTTCGGAACGCAGTACAGGATGGAGCCGGTGGCGTATGGGCTGAAGTTTGCCGGCCTCATGACCGGCGGCACGTTCGTCGCAGGCGATCTCACCGGCCCTCTGCAGATGGCGGGCGTGGACGCGACAGCCTATGCCGCAAAAATGCCCGGCGGCGAGACGCGCGTGATCGTGCTGAACAAGGATGCCGACCGAGACATCGACATCGATCTGGATGTGGGGGCGGCAGGCCGGCACGCAAGCGTGGAAATTGCGAGTCTGCGCGCACCGGCCCTCGACAGCCGCAGCGCGGCGATCATACCGTCCGCCTCGGAACGTGCGCGCCGCGGCCGCTACAGCGTCACGGTAGATCATGCTTCCGGTGTCTGCCTGACGTTCCGGCAGGCTTGAGACGGAGTCGGCACAGTACCCGGCTGGACGCTTTCAGCAACGTACGATTTTGGGTGAGTCGATGCCGCGCGTGGCATTCCGCGTATCCACCACCAGCTGCGCGTCGCGCACAATGCGCGGGTAATCGTAGCTGGAGTGGTCCGTGACGATCAGAACACAATCGTAGCCGGAGATGTCGTCGAGAGAAATGCAGGTCAGGTTCAGGGCATAATGGCGGCCGCGACCGACATGGGGGAAGTACGGATCGTGGTAGTCAACCAGCGCGCCGCGCTTCTGCAGGAGCGTGAGGATGGTGAGCGCCGGCGATTCGCGCAAGTCGTCCACATCCCTTTTGTAGGCCACGCCCAGCACCAGTACCTTCGAACCATTGAGCGGCTTGCGTTGGCCGTTCAAAGCGTCGGCCGTGCGCTCCACCACGTAGTACGGCATGCGAGTGTTGATTTCGCCGGCCAATTCAATGAAGCGAGTGCGGAAATCGAACTGCTTTGCCTTCCAGGAAAGATAGAACGGATCGATGGGAATGCAGTGCCCGCCGAGGCCGGGCCCCGGATAGAAGGCCTGAAACCCGAATGGCTTGGTTTTGGCGGCGTCGATGACCTCGAAAATGTCGATACCCATACGCTCGCAAAGTTGCTTCAGCTCGTTAACCAGAGCGATATTGACGCACCGATAGATGTTTTCGAGCAGCTTGGTCATCTCCGCTGCCGCGGGCGAAGAGACGGGGACGGTGCGATTGAAGATGCTGGCATAGAGGGCACATGCCAGTTGCCGGGAAACCGGGCCGGTGCCTCCAACCACTTTCGGGATGTCGCGGCGGGCCACCGTGTCATTGCCGGGGTCTTCGCGTTCCGGCGAGAAGGCGACAAAGAAGCCGGGAACGTCAGATCCGGCAGTTGACTCGGCGCGGAGGTTCTCTGGATTTCCGGAGTTCAGGATCGGAATCAGCAGTTCTTCGGTAGTGCCGGGGTAGGTTGTGCTTTCCAGGACGACGAGCTGGCCGCGGCGAAGATGCGGAGCGATCGCCTTGGCGGTCCCGGTAATGAAGCTCAGGTCCGGTTCCAGAAAATCGTCCAGGGGTGTAGGGACGCAGATGATCACGGCATCCATGGTGTGGATGGCGGCGTAGTCGGCGGTCGCCAGGAAGCCGCGGCGCCGGGCGGCCTGAATCTCGGTTTCCGGAATGCGGACGATGTAAGAATTACCGGTATTCAGCGCGGAAACTTTCTCCGTATCGATGTCGAAACCCGTGACGGGAAATCCCTGCTCGCTGAACAGCAAAGCCAAAGGCAGGCCGACATAGCCCATGCCCACGATGCCGACACGAAAATTGCGAGCGCCGATGCGGGCGAGAAGCTCGTCCTGCGGACTGCGGGTTGATTCAGTGAGGGCGGGGCCGGCGGTCATCTTTGTTTCCATTCTAGAGCGTGCCTTAAAAATCAGGTTTCAGGCGCGAATTTCTGCGTGCGAATGGACGCTGAACTCCAAAGTCCCTGGCATCCTGTTGATGACTGCCAGGCGATTCCCGGACAGCATCGCAGGCAGCAGCCGCTGATGAATGCGGATAGTGGGAGCAGGTTTCGCGCGGATGTTCCAGGGTGAAACAAGGCTGTACAGTTCCCGGCGAAAGGGCCTCGGATTCTCATTGACACGACTGTTGGGGAGATCTAGGATTTGGGTCGATTCGTTGAGGAACGGGTGCGGCTGTCCCGGATCGGGAGTGGCTGCTCGGTCAAACTCTACCGACAAGAGGAGAGGTGACGGAGAGGGAATTTCGGGCTCCGGCAGCTACGGATGTTGGCGAAAATTAGATAGGCAGGGGGCTGTTTTCTATTGTATGTTCTTCGTTCGCCAAATATATCGAGCTGGACACCGCCTACGTGGAAAACTGGAGCTTCTGGCTGGACATGAAGATCTTGCTGCGCACCGCCGGGGTTGTGCTGCAGGGGACTGGCGTATAGAGGATCTTCTTCCCGTCCGGCGCCCTTTTCATTTTCGGCTGAGCGCCTTCACAACCGCCTCGTAACGAATGACCCAATGCTGTCAGTCTCCCCTGAATTGACTGCCGTGATGGCGGATACAGTCGCGGGACGGCGAGGCGGGGTACCCTGTCAACATGGCGACGGTGGAGCTTCCTGAAACAGGGCAGCGCGGCGGGCGCCTGGAGGCGGCGCGCGCGGTCGTGGAACGCGGCATCGCCGAGCGGGCCTTTCCCGGTGCGGCATGGGGCGTACGATGCCACGGTGAGATTGTGGCCATCGAAGCGGCAGGCCGTTTTACCTGCGACGAGAGCGCGCCGGCAGTGCGACCGGAGACGGTCTTCGACCTGGCCAGCGTGACGAAGGTGCTGGCCACGATGGCGGCGGCCATGCTGCTGGTGGATCGCGGCCAACTGGATCTCGACGTGCGTCTGGGTGACATTTTGCCCGGGTTCGTGGTGGGGATGGAGCCGGGCAGCGGCAAACAGCGCGTCACCCTGCGCATGCTGCTGGCGCACACCTCGGGACTGCCGGGCTATGTGCAGCTGTTCCGAAGCTGCGCCACAGAGGAGGCGCTGCTGCGCGCTGTGCTGGCGCTGAACCTGGAGGCCCGGCCCGGCGAGCGCACGGAATATTCCGACCCTGGATTCATCCTGCTGGGCAAGGCGCTGGAGGTGATGAGCGGTGAACCTTTGGATCGTTTCTGCGCGCGGGAGATTTTTGCGCCGCTGGGCATGGAGACGGCGTGCTTCGGTCCGCAAGCGAGTGCGCGGCGGCTGATTCCACCCACCGAGAACGACACCTGGTTTCGCGGACGCATAATTCAGGGCGAAGTGCAGGACGAAAACGCGTACGTGATGGGCGGAGTTGCAGGGCACGCGGGGCTGTTTGCCAACGTGCGGGACTTGCTGCGCTTCGCGTCGTGCATTCTGGCGCAGGGAAAGACCGCTGAGGGATGGCAGCTCTTCAGAGCTGAGACGGTGGCGCGGTTTGCGACAAAGCAGAGCGAAGGCCGTGCGCTCGGCTGGGACGTGCCCACGCCTGGCGGCTCATCCGGTCGGTATTTCTCGGAACGTTCCATCGGCCACCTGGGATACGCCGGAACCTCGCTGTGGATCGACCCCGAGCGGGAACTCGCCGTCGTGCTCCTGACCAACCGCACCTGGCCGGACCGCTCTAACCAGGCGATCAAGCAGTTGCGTCCGGTGTTCCACGATGCCGTGGCGGAGGGGCTGCGTTAAATCGGAGATTCTCCCGGACATGCAAAAGCCCTCGTCGTGGCGAGGGCTTTTGCATTCTGAAGGCCGGATCGGGTCAGTAGATCCGGAAGTTGACCGACACATACACTTCCACTGCGACCGGGTGCCCGTGGTAGCTGGCTGGCTTAAATCTGTACTGCCGGACGGCTTCCATGGCCTTCTCATCGAGGCCCATGCCCAGCGGGCGCACCACGTGTACGTTCTGGGGATTGCCCTGAGTGTCGACAATGAGACCGACCACGCAGATGCCCTGGTACTTGGCGCGGCGAGCTTCGTCGGAGAACTCCGGATCGGGTTCATAAATGGGCACCGGAGGCGTAACGCCGGCGCCCAGCTGCATCACGCCGCCGCCGTAGCCGCCGTCCTCACCCGGCCCGACGCCGGGTCCACTGCCGGAGCCAATGCCGCCGCCATTATTGCTGCCAAAGCCGGAACCGCCTCCCGAGCCCTGCGAGGCCAGAGCCACCTGCCGCGACTGCGGAATGCCGAGGTCGGGTAGCTGTTGCTGATCCGGCAGTTTGATGGGCTTCGGCATCACGATCGTGGGTTCCACCGCCAGCTTGGGGTGGTCAATGCGAAGAAGCTGCGGAGGCTCGATCTGGGTCCTGGCCATAGTAGGCAGCTTGCCTTTGGAGGCTTCGACGATCTCGTGATTGCCGCCGCCACCGCCGCCACCCATGGTGAGCTTGGCGGGCGAGGATGGGATGAACGGCGTCACATCCACCATGGCCTCCTTCTTCTGCTGAATCTGGCGGGTATGCCAGTCGGCCAACGCCAGCAGGAAGATCAGCCCAAGCACGACCGCGTGGGCGATAAAGGACACCGCCTGGGACGCGGAGTTGCGCTTCACGGCCATCCGGTCGGGGACGGCAACCGGCGCGGAGGTCAACTCCAGAGGCGGCAGCTTTTGGGGGAAGAAGAGGTCGTGGAGGCTGTTCCACAAGGTCTTCCAGATCGGCTCTTCGTCGATGACGTTCAGGGTAGTGGATGCTACCGGCTGAGCCGTGAGCTGTAGCGGGGGCTGCCTGGACGGCCTGAAGGCATCGCGAAGATTGGACCACAGCGAAAGCCACATCGGGCCATCGGCTTCGTGGAGAAGGTCGCGCTGGACCTCGGTCGGCCGAGACTCCTGGGTTTCCGTTTCAGGCTTGGACAAAACCGAATTCCCCATAACTACTCGCCGGAACGAAAACCCGGCTTCTCCTGATTATCCACTCCAGGCGTCCTCTTGTCCTGGGCTCGGCCCATTTCTTCGGATGCCGGGCGTTTCCAAAGGATATCCGTCCGTTGTTCCTTGCAGGGATAGACGTGCGGATGGCTCGGAAGTCACGGAGAAACAGCGGATACAATGGAGTTTTATCCACCACGAAAACGGAGTTCCGATGCCTGCAGTTCCCGAGCCGGGGAACGAGAAGCCCGGCGCGTATCCACCGCTGAAGGAGACGCTTTCGCTGCCGCGCACCGAGTTCGCGATGAAGGCGAATCTGCCCCGGAACGAGCCGGAACGCCTGGAGGCATGGCGACAGAGGACGCTCTATGAGCGGATCCGCCAGGCCCGCCGGGGCGCGCCGCGCTATGTCCTGCACGATGGTCCTCCCTACGCCAACGGGCCGCTGCACCTGGGCCACGCCCTGAACAAGTGCCTGAAGGACTTCATCGTCAAATCGAAGACCATGGCCGGCTTCGACGCCCCCTATGTGCCCGGCTTCGACTGCCACGGTCTGCCCATCGAGATCAAGGTGGACGAGCAGCTCGGCCGCAAAAAGCTGGCCATGCCGGCGGCGGAGTTCCTGCGCCACTGCCGCGAGTACGCGCAGAAATATGTCGAGCTACAGACCAGCCAGTTTGTCCGCCTCGGAGTCTTCGGCCGCTGGGATCAGCCCTACCTGACCATGTCGCGGGAGTACGAAGCCCGAACGCTGGAGACGTTTTACCGGTTTCTGGAGGGCGGCTTCGTCTATCGCGGGCTCAAGCCGGTGTACTGGTGCATCCACGACCGCACCGCGCTGGCCGATGCGGAGATCGAGTACGAGATGCACTCCAGCCCCAGCGTTTACGTGCGCTACGACCTGACCAGCGATCCGGCGGCAATCCATCCGGCGCTGGCCGGACATCAAGTGGCGACGATTATCTGGACGACGACGCCGTGGACGCTGCCTGCCTCGCTGGCCGTGGCGTTTCATCCGGAGTTTGAGTATGTCGCGCTCGAGCAGGGCGGGCAGGTGTACGTCGTGGCCGCCGCGCTGGAGCAGGCGGTGCGCGAGAATTGCAGGCTCGAAGCGGCGGTTCCCATGGCGAAATTTCTCGGCGCTCGCCTCGAAGGAGCGACCTTCCGCCATCCGTTCCTCGACCGCTCCATCCTGGGCGTGCTCGCCGACTACGTCACCGCCGACCAGGGGACGGGCGCGGTCCATACCGCGCCGGCGCATGGCGCGGACGACTTCTACACCGGTGCGAAATACGGTCTCGACCAGACCTGCCACGTGGACAACGAAGGAAGGATTCGCGATGGCCTGCCCGAGTACGACGGCAAGACGGTCTTCCAGGCGAACCAGCCGATCCTCTCACTGCTGGCCGCGCGCGGCGTGCTGCTCGGCCGCTCGGACATTTACCACAGCTATCCGCACTGCTGGCGCTGCCACAACCCCGTCATCTTCCGCGCCACGGAGCAGTGGTTCATTGCCATCGACACGGCGATGACGAAGCCGGATGGCTCCGCGACAACGTTTCGACAGCGTGCGCTCGATGAGATCAGGAACAGCGTGAAGTGGGACCCGGCCTGGGGCGAGGAACGCATCGCCAACATGATTGCGACGCGCCCCGACTGGTGCATCTCGCGCCAGCGCGTCTGGGGCGTGCCGATTGCGGTGTTCCTGTGCACGAAATGCAACCAGCCGCTGCAGGACGCGGAACTGAACCGGCGCGTGGTCGAGCTGTTCAGGAAAGAAGGCGCGGAGGCGTGGCACACCGCCGCAGCCGATGCACTCCTGCCCTCCGACGTCTCTTGTCCGGATTGCGGCCGGCAGGGCTTCCGAAGAGAGACGGACATTCTGGACGTGTGGTTCGACTCGGGTGCAAGCTGGCACGCGGTGCTGGAACAGGAGCCTGGGCTGGAGCCGCCGGCGGACCTGTACTTCGAGGGCGGCGATCAATACCGGGGATGGTTCCACACCTCGCTGCTGACCAGCGTGGGCGTGCGTCATGCGGCGCCGTTCCGAATGGTCGGCACCGCGGGATGGACGCTCGATGAGCAGGGTCGCGCCATGTCGAAATCGCTCGGCAACGGCGTCGATCCGGTGGACATTGCCGACCGGCTGGGTGCGGAGATCGTGCGGTTGTGGGTGGCCAGCGTGGACTTCCGCGAGGACGTGGTCTCCAGCGAGAACATCATGCAGCGCCTGGCGGAGAACTACCGCAAGCTGCGCAACACGTTTCGCTTCCTGTTGGGCAATCTCGACGGCTTCGATCCGGCCCGCGATGCCGTGGCCGACAGCGAGATGTTGCCGCTGGATCGCTACATGCTGGCGCGCACGCGCGAGCTGGTAGAGAAAATCGTCGGCGCGGACGGAAAGTCCGGCTGGTATGGCGAGTTCCAGTTCCATCGCGTCTATCAGGCGGTCAACGAATTCTGCATCGTCGATCTCAGCGCGTTCTATCTGGACGTGCTGAAGGACCGGCTCTACACCTTTGCTCCGGTCAGCCACGAGCGCCGCTCCGCGCAGACGGTGTTGTGGCGGATCGCCGAGGTGCTGGTGCGCCTCGTCGCGCCTATCCTCACCTTCACCGCCGAGGAAGTCTGGCAGTATCTGCCCAAGGTCGAAGGGCGAGCGGAGAGCGTCCACTTGGCCGAGTTCCCGAAGGTGGAGGAGATTTTCCCCGAGAACCGGTTGATCGACGAGTGGAAGGTTTTGTTTGGCCTGCGAGAGGTTCTGCTCCGCTCTCTGGAAGAACTCCGGCAAGGCAAGGAGATTGGCAAGGCAACTGAGGCCGAAGTCAAACTCTACGCCGCCGAGCCGATGGCCGAAATCTTGCTCGTGAATCGTGGGAGCCTGAAGGAACTGTTCAACGTTTCACACGTTCACATGTACAAGGTGCTTGATCCCGGGACAGCCATTCCGCCTGACCCTTCCAAAGAAACTCGCGTTATCACCGGCATCGCGAACCTCAATGCCTTCGTGAGGCGCGCTGACGGTCAAAAATGCAATCGCTGCTGGAACTATTACCCCGACGACTCGCCCCAGCACGTCCGCCACTTCGGCCCCTGGGAAAACGCCGGGGCCCCCGGCGAACAGAGTTCGACGGGGTGGTCTGTCTGCGGCCGCTGCGCCGACGCCCTGCGCCAAATGGGCTATTGCGAGGCGCAGCCTTGAGATCTTTTCCGCATCCCGCACGAAGCGCTTCCCTGAGCTCTGAGCTCTGCGCTCTGAGCCCTGCTCTGCGCTCTTCTCACCATTGCGAGGCCGCCCAATGAGCCACGATCGCCGTCTCTGGCTGTTTCTCATCGCGGCCTGCATTCTCGCCCTCGACCGCCTCACCAAGGCCTGGATCGTCGCCCACATTCCCATTGGCGGCGAGATCCACGTGATCCCGCGCGTCTTCTGGCTGTCGCACGTACAGAACCCCGGCGCGGCCTTCTCGCTGTTCATCGACTCGCCGCGGCCGACGCTCACCCACTGGTTGCTGGTGGGGTTTTCTCTGGTTGCGGCCCTGGTGGTGTTTCTGGTGCTGCTGCGGCTGGGGCGCCGTTTTACGCCAACCACGGTGGCGCTGGCGCTCATCCTGGGCGGCACGATCGGCAACGTGTGGGATCGCATCCGGTTTGGGATGGTGACAGACTTCCTGGCTGTACGCATCGTCCACTACCACTGGCCCGACTTCAACGTCGCCGACTCCTCCATCGTGATCGGCGGCATCCTGCTGGTGCTGGATGCGTTACGCGTGCCGCACCACGAGAAAAAGCGGGACTGAATGGCCGCATCTCCGGCGCCTGTTATTTCGCCGCAACCTGCTGCGCTGCGCCGGGTTGGACTCAGGCAGTCGGTCGAGCCGCATCCCGCGCCACGCCCGCTGGGAGGGCTGCCGCGTTACGAAAGTAGACCCACCTTCGGGGATTGCTTTTGTGATTAATAGGTGCCTATACTCGGGCACATGTTTCGCTGAATCGCTTTCTGCCTTTGCCCGAATATGGCAGAAAGGCGAGGTGCCCCGTGGGTTCCCCAACCATCCTGTATTGCGGCATGGATGACTGTCTGCGGATTCCTGTCCTTCAGGTGGCGGGATTCCATGTTGCGCGCTGCGCCTCGATGATGGAGCTGGAACACTGGCTGGAGGATGAGCCTGAGATTGGCGCTGTGCTCTTTGAAGAGGCCCGCGGCAAGCCTGCGGATAGCGCGGCGGAACTGGCGAGGGAGCGCAGCACGGCGGCGCTGATGCTCTTCCGGCATCCGGCTGGGGACAGCAGCGAAAAGAACTTCGATCTGATTATCGATCCGGCCACGCCTCCGGCGCGCTGGCTGCAGCAGGTGGCGGAGATTCTGCTGGCCCGAGCAGGATTCGCGGGAGCTACGCCCGGCTGGGCGCAGATTGCCCGCGATTTGCAGGAGCGACGCCGGGATTTGCCACAGGAGAGCGAGGACTCCCATCGCGGGTACCGCATCCAACCCAAAAAGAGGAGATGCACATGAGCACACCTGCCCGGAAGCCTGTCCGCGGAGAAGCGGGATTCGATCTGATCACGCCGCAGTGGCGGCAGAACGCCAGGGAAATCCAGAAGTTCGGCACGGTCATTCGCGATCTGCCCATCGGCCTCAGCGAAGATTTGAGGCGGGAGATGTGCCAGCGGCTGAATCCGCTGCTGGCCGATACGGCCTCCCTGCGCGACCTCTACAAGAAGTCGCACTGGCAGGTGGGAGGGCCGACGTTCTACCAACTGCATCTTCTGTTCGATAAGCACTTCGGCGAACAGGTGGAGCTGGTGGATCTGCTGGCGGAGCGCATCCAGATCCTCGGTGGGGTGAGCGTGGCCATGGCCCATGACGTGGCCGAGGTGACGCGCCTGGAGCGTCCGCCGAAGGGACGTGAAGAGGTCCCGGTGCAGATTTCGCGTCTGCTGGAGGCGCACGCACTGATCATTAAGGACACGCGCGATCTGGCCGAGCGCGCCGAGAAACTCGGCGACTCCGGCACCAACGATCTGCTGGTCAGCGATGTGCTGCGCACCAACGAGATGCAGGTGTGGTTCCTGAGCGAGCATCTGGTGGAGATGCCGCTGGTGCACGCGGCGAAAAGACAGTGATCAGTAATCAGTAGTCAGTGATCAGAAAGGGCGGGTGCCTCCGAGGAAGCACCCGCCTTCTTTGCCCGCTCACCCGCCAACTTGCTCACCCGCTGACTTGCTGACTCGCTCGCTCGCCCGCTTCACTCGTTCCGCAGGACCTGCATGGGATCCGTATTGGCGGCGCGGCGGGCGGGGATGAGCGCGGCGAGCAGCGCGACGGCGAGCAGCAGCGCGATCCCTACCGCGATCGACAATGGATCGGCAGCGCTGGTCTGGTACAGCAGGCTCTGCACCCAGCGCGTGGCTGCAAAGGCCAGCGCCAGCCCGGCAACAATACCGCCTAAAACGGGCAGCGCGGCCTCACGCGCGACAAAGCGCATGAGCGCAGCCCTGCCGCAGCCCAGTGCGATGCGAATCCCGAATTCCTGCTGCCGCAGCGAGACGGAATACGCCAGCACGCCGTAAATGCCCAGAAGCGCG
>JASHRH010000200.1 GCA_030037475.1 Acidobacteriaceae bacterium | reverse complement strand
GTGCCGGCGCGATTCTTCTTGTCTCGGCCGGCGGCGTCGAGAACCTTGTCGGCAGTGGCCCGGAAAGGCGGCAGCGGACCGTAAGCGAGGATGGTCTGTTCCATGCGTGCGCCCTGTGCTGGCGTGATCGTCCCGCGCGCGAGCGCAATGCGCAGCGCGGCCAGCATGCCCCAGGCGATTGCCTCGCCGTGCAGCAGGCGGCGATAGCCGGTGGCGGATTCAATCGCGTGGCCGAGCGTGTGGCCGAAGTTGAGGATCATCCGCAGCCCCGACTCGTGCTCGTCGATGCCGATGACTTCGGCCTTCATCCGAATCGACGCGGCGATGACGCGGCTCAGCGCGGCGGGATCGCGCGCAAGGATTTTCGTCGCATTCTTCTCCATGAACCGGAAGAGCGCCGCATCGCGGATGATGCCCGCCTTGACGCTTTCGAAGAGTCCGGCACACAGCTCGCGTCCTGGAAGCGTTTGCAGCACATCCATGTCGGCGAAAACAGCTACGGGATGGTGGAAGCTGCCGATGAGGTTCTTGCCGGCAGCGAGATTCACGCCGGTCTTGCCGCCAACCGAGGAATCGACCTGAGCGAGCAGCGTCGTAGGAACCTGCACGGATTCGATGCCGCGCATGTAAATCGCCGCAAGAAATCCGCCCAGATCGCCGACGATGCCGCCGCCGAAGGCGATCAGCAGCGAGGAACGATCCGCGCCCGCGGCAGCGAGTTCGCCGGCCAGACGCTCCGCCTGCGCCATCCGTTTGAAGCGTTCTCCTGCTGGAAGAAACAAAACGGTCGGCTGAGCTTCTCGGGGGAAGGCGGTGAGGAATTTCCTGCCCCACAGTGCCCAGATCTCCGGTGAAGTCAGAACAAAAGCTCTGCAGGCGCCAGGCCTGTGGGAAGCGATCCAGCGAGCAATCTGCGGGAACAGGCCGCGCCCAACGATTACGAGGTAGTCCGCCGAGGCGGTCCGGACGGGAATCCGTGTCGTTTTCAAGGTGAGTCCAGAGTAAAACAATCAATCTACTCTGCCGGTGCCAAACGCCGGACCGCGACGAACCACGGTTAACGGAACAGATGCGTCTGCCTCAGCACGCTGGCTCTCCCCCGCAAGCTGGCCTTACACTCAAATCGGAATTGCCGACATCCGCACAGGAGAACCGATGATTCCCCTGCACGGGCTCATCCAGGAGGGCCTTATGCAAACGAAGCGCGCATCCTTCACGTTGCTGGTTCTTCTCGCGTGTCTCGGCGTCAGCGCCGCGTTTGCCCAGACCGACGTCGCCCTGAGCGTCTACGGCACGTTCAACACCTCCACGACCGTCAACCTCACAACCCAGACCCCCTCCAACGCCGCTGGCGGCATGCTTGAGTTCCGGCACATTGCCAATCCCGTCCTCGGCTTCGAGGCCACGTATTCCTTCAACCGCGCCAACCAGACCTGGCAATACAAGGGGCCATGCCCCGTCGGCGCCTGCCCGGTTCCCACTTCCGTCTCCGCGGATGCCCACACCATCACCCTGGACTGGGTCCCGTCGGTGCACGCAGCGAATCTGCGTGCCTTCGGCATTGCCGGCATCGGCATGCTTGTCAGCGACCCCACTGGCGGCGCCAACACCTCCTCCAGCACAACCCTGGTCTACGCCTGCGGTGCAGGCCTGGACTGGGGCCTGCTCCCCCACATTGGCCTGCGCGGCCAGTTCCGCGAAATGACCTACAAGGCCCCCGATCTCACGACCCTGTATTCCTCGACAGACTCGTTCCTTCATACAGCGGAGCCGATGCTCGGCGTCTACTTCCGCTTCTGAATGTCCGCGCCCGCGCGATCGCATGCTTGCGCGCGCAGACCCAGCCACCCCGCCTCGAAAAATTAAGATAGCCTGAAAATTGACACCGGTAACACAGCAACCGGACTTCATCATCGTGGGCGCGGGCGTGGCGGGCCTGCGCGCTGCGATTGGCCTGGCGGAAAGCGGCGCGCGTGTGCTCGTCGTCACCAAAGAGGCGCTGGCCGAATCCAATACGCATTACGCGCAGGGCGGCATCGCCGTCGCCATCGGCGGCGAAGAAGACGTGGCCCTGCATCTGGACGATACGGTGAACGCCGGCGATGGCCTGGTCAATCGCGAGGCCGCGCGCGTCCTGGTCGAAGAAGGTCCGCGGCGCGTCGAGGAGCTGCTGCGCTGGGGCGCCGATTTCGACCGCGAGAACGGCCGCCTGATGCTGACTCGCGAAGGCGCGCACAGCCGCAACCGCATCCTGCACGCCCACGGCGACGCCACCGGCGCGGAGATTGCTCGCTCCCTGCTGCGTCACGCGCGGGCGATGAAGCAAATCGAGCTGCAGGAGTGGACCACGACCATCGACCTGCTGCATCAGGACGGCGATGTCGTCGGCGTAATGCTGCTCGATCCCGAAGGCCATCTGCGTCACGTCTCCGCGCGCGCGGTGCTGCTGGCCAGCGGCGGCGCGGGCCAGGTTTACAGCGACACCACCAACCCCGCCGTCGCCACCGGAGACGGCATCGCCATGGCGTGGCGCGCGGGTGCGGAGATCGCCGACATGGAGTTCTACCAGTTCCATCCGACCGCGCTCAGCCTGCCCGGCGTGCCGCGCTTTCTCCTGTCGGAAGCGCTGCGCGGTGAGAGAGCGTGGCTGCGCAACGCGAAGGGCGAGCGGTTCATGGAACGGTGCCATCCGCTGCTGGAGCTGGCGCCACGCGACGTGGTGGCGCGGGCGATCACGCGCGAGGGAATTGGTGCGCATGGCGAGTCGCTGCCGGTGTATCTGGACATGCGGCACGTGACGAACATCGACCCCACGATTCGCTTTCCTGGCATCTCGAAATTTCTGGCCGAGCACGGGCTTGCTCTGCGCCGGGACCTGATCCCGGTGCGGCCGGCAGCGCATTACCTGATGGGCGGCATTCGCACGGATGTGAACGGGCGCGCGTCGCTGCCGGGTCTGTTTGCGGCGGGTGAGGCGGCCTGCACGGGCGTTCATGGAGCGAATCGCCTGGCCAGCAATTCGCTGCTGGAGGGTCTGGTCTTCGGCGCGCGCGCGGCCGAGACGATGGAGGGAGCAGATCGCAGAGCGCAGGGCTCAGAGCTCAGGGAGCAGGGTGCAGGATACAGTGTGCCGAGTGAGAGGATGCGGGTCGATGTCGTCAGAGTGCGCGAGCAGATGCAGCGCCTCCTGTGGGAAAAAGCCGGTCTGCTGCGCGACGCGGATGGCCTGCGCGCTGCGCAGCGTGAGCTGGCTGCGATGCAGACTCCGGACGCCATGGACCGCCAGGCGTTGGAGCTGCGCAACCTGCACACCATCGGCGAGCTGATGGTCGCCGCAGCCCTGGCGCGCGAGGAGAGCCGCGGCGCGCATTACCGCAATGATTTTCCGAAGCGCGACGATGCGCGTTTCGGCAGGCACTCCGTCGTCATGCACGGCAGGAGCGTCCGTTTCGCAGACTTCTAACCCGCAGGGACAGGCCGCTTCGCCAACAGCGCCCTGTTCAGGATCAGGAAGATTCCGAGCACGGCGAGAATGACACCCAGTGACCAGAGCGCGGAAATCTGGATCCAGCGGTCGGCCAGCATCTTGAACGCGACGAACGCCAGAATGCACGCCAGCGCGTAGTGCAGGCGCCCGAACCGATCGAGCAGGCCGGCCACCGCGAAATAGAGCGAGCGCAGTCCGAGCACCGCGAAGATATTGGACGTGAACGCGATCCAGGGATCGCGCGTGACAGCCAGCACGGCGGGAATGGAATCGAGCGCGAAGAGCAGATCGGTCGCTTCGACGGCGGCGATCACCAGCAGCAGGGAAGCGAGTGCTAATCGCGTCCCTTCTGCATAGCGCAGGCAATAAGCCTGGATCCACGCAACAGGGCCGCGCGCGGGCGATGCGCCGGGCCGATGCAGCAGCAGGCGCAGCGCAGCCAGCGCCAGGATCCCTCCAAAAACGAACTCCACCCAGACGAATCGAGTGAGCAGCGTGGTTCCTGCAAGGATGAGCCCGCCGCGCAGCACGATAGCGCCGGCAACGCCCCACAGCAGCACGCGCCGCTGCTGGCGTGCGTCCAGATGCAGCGAGCGGAAAAGCAGCAGGAAGACGAAAAGGTTGTCGATGCTCAGCGAGGCTTCGATTACGTAGCCCGTGAGAAATTCCACCCCGTGCTGACGGCTGCTGGTCGTGCCGATCCAGACCGCGAATCCACAGGCCAGAAGCGCAAGAAAAGCGGTCCACAGCCACGCCGCACGAAGCGATGCGTGCCGGTCGCCCCGTTGCAGGACGAACCCATCCACCAGCAGCAGCGTGGCGACGATTGCGAAAAATCCGAGCCAGTGGGTGGGCATCGAGCGATACTGGCGATCTTACCGCCGGACTTATTTCTGGTCGAGCAGCCGAATCGTCTCCAGCAGCGTGTCTCCGGAGATGGTCAGGCTCTGTGCGCCGAGCTTGTCCAGGGTGTCCTGTGCGGTGTGCCAGTACGAGTCGTTGTAGCCGTAATCGAAGTCAATGATGTCGGCGCAGGGTACGCCATGCTGCATAAATGGCGTGTGGTCGTCATCCACGTACATCTTCGTCTGAAAGAAAAACGACTGCCAGCCGTACTGCGAGGCAGCTTTGTAGACAAGGTCCTCCAGCCAGGGCGTGGAGTTCATGTCGCGCGTGATGTCCAGGTCCTTGTCTCCGAGCATATCGGCGAGCAGGAAGGCCTTGATGCGCTTCAGGGTGCCGTCGGCGGCCCAGATTTGTTCCAGGTGTTTCGAGCCATAGGCAGAATCCGAGGCCGTCCAGTTCTGGAT
>JASHRH010000199.1 GCA_030037475.1 Acidobacteriaceae bacterium | reverse complement strand
ACGCACCGCTTCCGCCGAGCCGAAGCGGATCCTCAGATCCTGAATCCGGAGGAGCGTCACAACGGTATCGTACAGGAGCGCCCTGCGCTATCCTGCTCATGCAGCAATGGAGGAACCATGATTGCACGCCACTGGCGGGGCTGGACGACGATCGAGAACGCCGACGCGTATGAACACTTCCTGCGGCAGCGGATCTTCCCTGCGCTGCAGCGGATTGAAGGTCATCGCGGAGTGTATCTGCTGCGCCGGGACCTGAGCAACGAGGCTGAGTTGATTGTGCTGAACCTGTTCGACTCGCTCGCGGCGGTAAAGCGCTTTGCGGGCGAAGAGTATGCGACCGCGGTGATTGAGCCGGAGGCGAAACGCCTGCTGCAGCGATGGGAGGAGAAAGCGGAGCACTACGAGGTGCGGGCGGAAATCAAAATCGAAAAGGAAGCAGCCATCTGACCGCTTCCTCTCGAGTGCAGGAGAACAAAGCTACTTCTTCGGCGGGGCGATCGCGTCCTTGGCTGATTTCGCGACGCGGAACTTCACGACGGTCTTGGCCTTGATCTTGATCTGCTCGCCGGTCTGCGGATTGCGGCCCATGCGGGCTTTGCGCTCCGCCTTCACCAGACGGCCGAGGCCCGGAATCACGAACACGCCGCTCTTCTTCGTTTCCTTGATCGCGGTGTCCGCGAGCAGGTCGAGGTAAGCGGCGGACTGTTTGTTGGTCAGCTCCAGCTTTTCGGCCAACTGCCGCACCAGAGCTGTCTTCGTCATTGTTGCTGCCATCGAGTCTTCCTCCTTGTCTTTGCCTTTCAATGAGAGGGCAGGAAGTGCCAGCGAGTGCCTGCCCACGTTGTCTCCGGAACGCGCCGCATAGCGGAAAAGCCAGTGTTGACGCGGGTCCGAAAGAAGTTCCCGCCGACTACCTTGCGTCTTTGCAAGGCGTTTGTCAATGGAAAAAGGCCCGTTTCCACAGGTTTTTTGCGGTTTTCTTTGGTTTTCTTCAGGAAAAAGCGGAATTGAGGGGGATTTTGCGCCTGGAGGAGGCCCGAAGCGCTGGCATCGCGGCCCGGCGAACAGATGGCCGGCGCGCAGCAGCAAACAGGAAATATGGATCGCTGCCGTTCGCGATGCAGTGTAGACCCGCCGCGGGCGCAGGTAAAGCTTACTTCCGAGGCAATGGCGCCGTCCACACGCGGCGCGGGCGCGCGGCCGCGGTAAGCGGCGCATTGAGGAAATGGACGAGCGGTGCGGCCAGGCGAAAGCGCTTCTCGATATCCGCTGCGAGCGTGGGACGCAGCGCAAACTCCGCAGGCACGTGTGCGGTGACGCCCCATTGCCGCCACTGGATCCACGGCATGGCGGGATGATCCGGAGGAAAACCCCTGGGAGGGCGCGTGAGCGCCATCGGATCGTGGACGGAGAAGGCGCGCAGCAGTTTCTTGTCTTCGATGAGACGCTTCCATTCTGCGTGATGTTCGAGCAGATGACGCCGGATGGCGAGAGTCTGGTCTTTCTCCGGCATGTAAGCGCCGGCCGCGATGACGAATTCGGTGCTGCTGACGTGTATGTAGAAGCCCGCGCCGGAGGTCTTCGGCGCTCCGGTATGCGACCACCACGCGCCAAGGTGTGTTTTGTACGGCGACTTGTCCGCGGAGAAGCGTGTATCGCGATAGATGCGGAAAAGGCATTTGGCCGCGGGGCGCACATGCCTGGGGGCGTAGCCGGCCATGCCCAGCGTCAGGCGCGAAAGGAGCGCGAGCATGGGCGCTTGAACCGCGCGCTCGAAGACTTCCCGGCGCGCTTCGAACCAGTCGCGGTTGTTGTTGCGTTTCAGGCCGCGCAGGAAACGAAGAGTTTCATCGGTGAAAAACGGAGCAGGAGGCACGGGGTCATTCTAGAACCAGCCTCGCCCATTCAACCGACAGTGCCGGTTTGCCCGTGAATTAGCCGCAGCGTGACACTGAGGAAATGCCTACGCCGTCGCGCCAGCGGAGCCAATCTGGCGCATGGCTCGCCAGGCATAGTGAAAACCGGAGATCAGGGTGAGCAGGACAGTCGCCCCCAGCGCCCACTCGCGCAGCAGCACCACCCAGGCGGGCGCAAAGAACTGGCTGAGAATGACGGCGGCGACGGCGACGATCTGCGCGACGGTGTTGCTCTTGCCAAAGAGCGTGGGCTTGAAATTGCGGATGGTTGTGGTGGCGTAAAGAATGGCGGCCACCATGAGAATGCCGAGATCGCGCGCGAAGACGAGCACGGTGACGCGCAGAGAGATCAGGCCCTCGTGATGAAGGACCAGGAACAGCGTGCTGAGCAGAAGCTTGTCCACAACCGGGTCGAGATACTGGCCGAGCATCGTCTGCTGATCGAGGACGCGGGCCAGCAGTCCGTCCATCGCGTCGGTGACGCCCGCGAGGACAAACAGAGCGAAAGCCAGTTCGTAATGGCCGTCCAGGACCGCCAGCACCAGGAACGGCGCAATCATCAGCCTGAGAAAAGTGAGCAGATTGGGCGTGGCCCGGAGTTCGTTCATGGGGTCGCAGGCGGCGGCGAGTCGGCGAAACCGGCTGCCATGGTTGAGCCGGAAGGCCGCCTCGCACCACGTTCATGATACTCGTTCGAAATGTGCTCGTGGCTGTCAAAGCTGAGGCCGTTGCCCTTCTTCGTCCGCGCTCCGCTCCGGCAGGGCGCGCAGGAGGAATTGCCGCGAGACTGGTATCATGAGAGCAGGCAGTCGTCGCCCGGCAGGCGCGTAGCTCAGTTGGTTAGAGCGCTACCTTGACACGGTAGA
>JASHRH010000198.1 GCA_030037475.1 Acidobacteriaceae bacterium | reverse complement strand
TTCTGAAAAACGCCCAGCATCGCCGAGGTCACGGTCGACGAGTTCTGCTTTTCCACGCCCCGCATCATCATGCACAGGTGGCGTGCCTCGATGACGACGCCCACGCCCTGCGGACGGATCGCCCTCTGGATGGCTTCGGCAATCTGCCGCGTCAGCCGCTCCTGCACCTGCAGCCGTCGCTCGAACACCTCCACCAGACGCGGCATTTTACTCAGCCCAATCACCTTGCCGTCGGGAATATACGCGATGTGCACCTTGCCGAAAAACGGCAGCATGTGATGCTCGCAAAGCGAGTACATCTCGATGTCCTTCACGATGACCATTTCGTCGTAGGCCACGTCGAACATCGCCGCCTGCAGAATCGCGGCTGGGTCCTCGCGGTAGCCGCGCGTCAGGAACTCGATGGCCTTTTTCATCCGCTCCGGCGTCCGTTCCAGGCCGTCTCGCGTAGGATCGGCGTCGTAACGGCGGATGATCTCGCGGTAAATGTCCTGTATAGAGACCTGCTCGAGGCCCGTTGGCCCAACCGTCTCCTCGTTCTGCATATCCCGCCTCGGCATTTCCGCCGTTTTCAGCGTCGCTCTTCCCATCGCAATTCCCTTCCTGCTTGCCCGTCCTGCCGATGCAGGAACGCCCAAAGCACCACCTGCCTGGACGGCCAGCCCCTCACGACGTCTCAAAGAAATTCTTCCCCGTCTCTTCCACTCGCACCTTCAGGCTCAGATCGCTGCGCAGAGCCTGGCGAAGGCGCTTTCCAATCTCAACACACAGATTCTCCGTGGTGGGCACGCGATTCTGAAAAGCATCAAGTGTATTCAGGTTTTGATGATCGAAAGGCTCCAGCACTTCCCGCGCCACGCAGCTATCCAGCTCCGCCAGGTCGCAGACCATTCCCGTAGCCGCATCGATCTCGCCGCCCACCAGCACTTCCACCGTGTAGTTGTGCCCGTGACCGTGCGGATTGGCGCACTTCCCATAGACCTCGCGGTTTCGCGCTTCAGAAAGCGCCGGCGAGTGCAGCCGGTGCGATGCGCTTAACCGATACCGTCTTCCCAGGTACGCGCTCATCGACTCCCCTTGATCGTCCTTTGCGCCGAAGGCGCGGTTGCCGCGACGGCTAGCCGCCGGTGTATTCCGCGAACAAATCCGGCATCTCGTACACACGCACCCGGTGCAACTTCGCCCCTTCGATCTTGCCTTCCAGCCGCCGCCACACGGCCACGGCAATGTTCTCCGTCGTAGGAACTGCCGTGCGAAATTCCGGAACTTCCAGGTTCAGATGCCGGTGATCGTAGGCCGCCAACACTTCCTCCTCGATCGTGTCCTTCAGCCGCTTCAGATCCACCACAAATCCCGTTACTGAATCGGGTTCACCGGCCACCGTCACTTCCAGTGTGTAATTGTGCCCATGACCGTTACGATTCGCGCATTTTCCGAAGACGCGTGCGTTCTCTTCCGCGCTCCACGCGTCATTCCAGTAATAGTGTGACGCCGAGAACTCGGCTCTCCTCGTCAGCAAAATCATCTGCACCCTATCCTCTAACCGTCACTTCCCTGCCCTTCCACTCTACCCTCCGCAGCACCGTTAGCCGAAACCAGCTCTGCCACAGCATTGCCGCGTACAGTGGAACTCCCAAAGGCGCCCATACCACGTCCCGAAAGCGGAAACTCGACTTCGTCACACGGCTATAGAAGCCCCACAGCGCCCGCAGCCACACAATTCCCAGGGCCGCGATCCCCATTTCCCGGTACAGCACCCGGCTCGGATCGCCCCGATAGATCAAATTGCTGGTCGCGAAGAACCACATCAGCAGCGGAATCCCTGCCAGCACCGTCAGCTGCAGCAGACGCATCGCCGCCAGTGCTGGCGCATTGCCAAACAGCAGCGCCAGATTTTTCGTCCAGCCCTGCCACATCGCGCCAAAGCTGCGGTACATCCGCGCCGATACCTGCTCGGGCGCATAGCGGAACCGCAGGCCGAGACGCTGATGCTTGGCAATTCGAGCCAACTCCACATCCTCCAGAATCGCGCTCTTCACTGCGGCATGTCCGCCGATTTCCTCGTAGACGTCCCGTCGTACCAGGAGAAACTGTCCGTTCGCGGCTGCCACGTAACTTGCCGGATCGTTCACCTTCGTCGGCCTGTACGTTGCCGCCAGGTCGCCGAAAATCAGCGGCATCACCGCTCGCTGCGCCAGCCCTTTCACCAGCTGCCGCGGCGAATACGAGAGCATCCCCACGCCATGCCGCTCCGCTTCGGCGATGGCGCGCCGCGCCGATTCAGGCTCGTGGATGGTGTCCGCATCCGTGAACAGCAGCCACTCTCCGCGCGCCGCCTGTGTCCCCGTCCATGCCGCGCTGGCCTTGCCCGTCCAGTCTCTCGGTGGAGGTCCGGCGTCCAGCACCGTCACCCCGGCGAAGCTCTCCGCAATGCCCCTTGTTCCGTCGCTCGAACCGTCATTCACCAGCAGAATCTCCCAGTCGGCGCCGAGTTCAAAGCCCTGCTCCTGCTGCCGTACCAGGGACCACAGGCAGTCGCCTACGCAGTCTTCCTCGTTACGAGCGGGGATGATGACGGAGAGAAGCAAGCGCGATTGGGCGTCCACGGGTCGAACTCCCCACTATTATAGAAACGTGCTCCCTGCTCACCCTCGCCGCCGGGTTTCTGAGCTCTGTGCTCTGAGCTCTGCGCTCTTCGTTGCCCTCTGTGCTCTGAGCTCTGTGCTCTGTCTTTCCGGCTGCAACCGCACGCCGCATCCTGGCTCCATCGGCAATCGCGCGCCCAGCTTCGTTATCCACGACGGTCCGCAGACCGTCAGCCTCGCTCAGTACCGCGGCAAAATCGTTGTCCTCAATTTCTGGGCCAGTTGGTGCGGTCCCTGCCTTGAGGAATTCCCCTCCCTGATCCAGCTCCAGAAGGATATGCCCAATGTGGTTGTCCTCGCTGTCGCCTTTCAAACCGATGAGCCCTCTTACCGCCAATATCTCGTCGATAACAACCTCAGCGGCATCACG
>JASHRH010000197.1 GCA_030037475.1 Acidobacteriaceae bacterium | reverse complement strand
TTCAGATCGTCCTTCACTTCATCCCACAGAGCCGCATATTTCAGCGATCGCTCCACCACTTCGTCCAGCGCACGCTTATTCCGAAATCCGTTCAGCTTCAGGCCCGACGCCACATTGTCGTAAATCGACATCGTCGGAAACGGATTCGGGCGCTGGAAGACCATTCCGATCCGCCGCCGTACCTCCACAGCCGACTTCGCACTGTAAATGTCTGCTCCACCCACCTTCACCTCGCCCGTCACCCGGGCGATCGGGTTGGGTCTCGTGCATCCGGTTCAGGCAGCGCACAAACGTGGACTTCCCGCAGCCCGACGGCCCAATCAGCGCCGTCGCCTCATTCGCCTGAATGTGCAGCGTGATGTCCTCGAGTGTATGGTTCGACCCATACCACGCGTTCAGCTTATTGACTTCAATGCTGACGCCCATTTCTTTATCGTGTCTCCCCTCCACATGCTGCACGCCCATATGGGCACGGGGTAAATCGCGCTGCCCTAAAATCTTGCCGCGCCCGAGCCGCTTCGCGCCCACGAAGACCAGCCTCGCCTGCGCTTATCGCTCCATAGCTGCACGGCCCGACACCAATAGCCCTGTCACGTTTCCCATATCCACGCGCAGCGACTCGTTCTAACCTACCCCGCCTGTTTGAACGCCACGTTAATCTCTATGAAATACAAGGAAATATATCCGCTCCTAGCGCCGTTCATGTCGCCGACCCCACGGCCAGGACTGCCACGCAAGCCAGAGCCTCCGCCACGCCTATCGCCAGGCCTTTTTCTGACTTCATGGCACTCTTCCTCCGGCATTCACCATAACCGCTCGCGCGCGCCGGCACAATTCCGTTTGCCGTGAGACCACGGCCCGAAGCCAGTGTGGTTGTGAGCGACGCCAGCGCGCATGTGTATCCCGCGGGCACGGAGATCCCGCCGAGATCGGCTATCAATGCCTGCTATCGCGGCGGCTGCGCCGCCGATTCGGAGGAAGAAACAAATTGCTGCGGCGTATCCGGCGAAGGAGTGCCTGGCTGCCTGCTGGTCGTCGACGCGGTTGTAGTGCCGCTCTTGCCGTTTGCACCCGTCTGGCCAGTCTTTGCCTCCGTGCCGGACTGCTGCCCGTTCGCTGGGGCTCCCTGCTTTCCGTTTGCCGATGCCGGCTGGGAATTTGCCGGCTGGGCGGATGAATTCGGCGCAGAGCTCGACGGCGGCGTATAGCCTGGGTCACCCGGCCGCTGCATCCCCGGTGGGAATTTCACCGGCTTCATCACCTGGGTACCGCTGCTGTTCGGCAACTTTTCACCCGGCTTCTGCAGCGTCGGCGCAGCCGCCGGCGCATTCTCCTCGGCAGCATCCTGTGCGGTGCGGTCGCCCATTTCGACCTCGTGAACGTTCCGGGCGGCAGCCGGCTGCTGTGTGCCCCAGAAGTCTCCCATTTGGTTATCGCTGTGCGCCTCGATCGGCTGACCGACCTTCGCAACCTCCACCCGTGTTACGAAATCGCCATTAAACCGCACGAATTCGACCGGGTCTGGCGCCTGGCCGTAAATCCAGATCACGAACGGCTTCCCATCCTTCTGCTCCCGATCCTTCTGATCCGGTTCCCCCTTCGCGTACAGCACCATCTGGCGATCCATGCCCACCAGTACGCGATGCTCGACAATTGCCTTGCGCAGAAAGTCGGGCAGCGTCTCGGCGTAAGCCTCTGCCGGCGATTTGACCCCGAAGTCAATCATCGGCTTCAGCAGTTGCTCCACCTGTTCCCCGGTCACATCGGGAATCCGCGACGGGAACACAAGCACGATCCTCGCTCCCGTGGGTGCGGCGTCCAACATCCCATCTGGATTGGTTTCAGTGGGACCCATTCCAATGGAGACGTGCCGCATGAAGCGGTGTTTGTGATACGGCCCGTTGTTCAGGTCCAGAATGACACGATTGCCGTGAATCTTAATGTCGGTAATCTGCACGCGCTGGCCTGGCTTGGCCGCGATCCCTTTGGTTTGCAGCTCGTCGATATATTTGTCCCCGGCAGGGTCCATGCCGCCATTGGCACGCAGCGTCAGCACCGCCACCGGCAGCGGACGCATGGCGAAGCCCTGCTCCGACTGCAGATACCGAATTAGCTGCTCGCGGCCCATAGTCGTCATTGGCTCGGCCGGGAGCTTCACCTGCGTCGGCTGGAAATGCGCATAGTGCTGGCTGACGTGTTCCGGCTGAATGACAAAAACCTGGCTTCTCGCGCACACTGGCATCAGCAGTGCCAGAGTGGCGGAGAAAACCATCCATGGGGAGATGCGGCCAGCGGACTCGGACCCCTGCATAAGGCCCCCTTGAGCGCGTGCAGCCAGGATTCCACCAGCATGGCCCCATTTCGCTCAGAATTCAAGAACCACTTACGCCACAATAGAGCGGAATTCGGGCAGCCAGCGCTACGCCGGAGCGGTCCCGGCTTACCTGGATTGGAGCGGACGCGGACGAAAACCGTTGCCGGACTGCCCAGGGGATTGCGGCAGGATGTGTCAGCCTCTCGCTTCCATGTGACGTCAATCGGGTCTGCAAGCTCGGTACGGGCGCCCCTGGCAGCCTTTTCACCTCGCGCCGGTTTTCCGCCCGCCACTTTCGTGCGCGGCTGGGTGGCGTTCAGCTTTGGCCGGCTTTTCGTTTCGCACCCCGGGAGTTTCTGCCATCCGGTCGCCCAGCACGTGCAGGCGCAGGAAGTTGGTTGAGCCCGACCGCGTCTGAGTCCCGGCTACAATGCCCACGATCTCCCTGGGCTTGGCAAATCCGCCCTGCTCCAGCGCGCTTTCCGCCTGTTCCACCATTTGCTCGGTTGTTCCCAGCTTGGGACATTTGATGGCGCGTACTCCCCACAGGAGCGCCATCCGGTGGATTACCGCGTCGATACTGGACAGCGCGAAGATCGGTGGTTTCGGCCGGTACTTGGAGAGCTGGCGCGCCGTGGTACCAGTCTCAGTGAAGACGGCAATTGCGCTCACGTCCAGGTCTTCGGCTGCGTGCGCCGCCGATTCGCAGATGGTCTCCGCAATGGAGAGCCGTACTCCTCTGGGCCGCGAATCCCACGCGCCGGCCTCGCGCAACTGGGTTTCCGTCTCGCTCACGATCTTTGCCATCATCCTGACGGCTTCCACGGGATACTTGCCGGCTGCGGTCTCGGCTGACAGCATCACCGCATCCGTTCCGTCGTAGATGGCGTTGGCCACGTCCGAAGCCTCAGCCCTCGTCGGCCGCGGATTCTCGATCATCGACTCCAGCATCTGCGTCGCCGTAATCACCGGCTTGCGATACTCCGCTGCGCAGCGGATCACGTGCTTCTGGATGGCCGGCACTTTCTCCGGCGGCATCTCCACGCCCAGGTCGCCGCGCGCCACCATGATCCCGTCCGCGTTCTCCAGAATGGCCTCCAGGTTCTCAATCGCCTGGGGCTTCTCCAGCTTGGCGATGATCCAGGTCTCCATGCCCAGCGCCGCCACACGGAACTTCACGTGCCGCACGTCTTCGGCGGTTCGCACAAACGAGACGGCGATGGCGTCGATCTCGTGCTTCATGCCGAATTGAAGGTCCTCTTCGTCCTTCTCCGTCAGAGACGGCACGCGCACCGGAATGCCGGGCAGGTTGATCCCCTTGTGCTCGCCCAGCATGCCGCCATTCATCACTTCGCACTCGATGTCCTCGCCCGGAATGTCGACTACGCGCAGCTCGATCAGGCCATCGGAGAGCAGAATCCGCGCGCCCGGCTCCAGGTTCTCCGCCAGGGTCGGGAATGTCGTTGCGATCAGCGCAGACGTCCCCAGGATGTCGCGCGGCGTGATGGTCAGCCGCTGTCCCGTCTTTAGCTGCACCGGAATCCGGTTCTTCAGCCGCCCCGTGCGGATCTTCGGTCCCTGCAGATCCCCCAGGATGCAAACGTTCTTTCCCTCTTCGCGCGACACCTTGCGCACCATCTCGATCAGCTTCAGCTTCTCCGGATGCGTGCCGTGCGAAAAATTCAGCCGAGCCACATCCAGCCCGGCGCGGAGCAGCTCGCGAAAGATCCCTTCCTGCGCAGAGGCGGGTCCGAGCGTGGCGACAATCTTGGCGCGGCGCGGGTTTTCCCCCGTAACGCCCGGCCCTGACAAAGAAAAATTCATCCAACCCCCAAGTTTTTCCTGCTCGTGTCTGGTATTTTGTTCGTGTCCTGTATTTTTAAGCGCGTCGAGTCGTCGGGTTCGCTCTTATTTTATCGTGTGCGCTGTTGCTGTCATACGGCCGTGGCCTGCGGCGCCGATACGTCCCCTGCCTGCGGCAGCGGAAACATCTGCGCGTTGAACTCTGCTCCAATCAGGATGGTCAGCGATACCATGTACAACCAAACCAGCGTGACGATGCCCGCGCCCAGGGAACCGTACACAATCGAATAATCCGAAAAGCGTGACAGATACCAGCCGTAAATCAGCGTGGCAATGAACCAGGTCGCGGTAGCGATCGTGGCACCAGGCAGCGTCTCGCGCCAGCGGCTGCGCACCAGGTGGAATCTCCCGGAGCGCGTTCGCAGCTTCTGCCGGGGCACCGCGTAGTGATACACCAGAGCCAGGGAGACGATGCTCGCAAAGAGCGCGATCATCCACCGGATCAGCCGCCACAGCAGGACCAGATAGAGGTGCAGCTCCAGGTTGGTGTTCTCGATCATCCAGCGTTCGATGCTGTGTCCGAACGCCAGGAACAGCGTTGCTGCAGCCATGGGAATCATCGCTCCCGGCACCAGCACCAGAGCCACTACGCGCTCCTTCCAGAAACTCCACTGGCCCCGCGGCACCCGATAAGCACGCCGGAATCCCTCCATCAGCGAGAGCAGCATTCCGATGGCCGCATAGATCGTCACAAAAATGGAGCCGCACACGATCCGGATGGAGCGCGCGTGGTTGTACACGAAATAGCTCTGCACCAAACGCATCGTCTCCGGCGGCAAAACTTGTTCGAACGCCGCGCGCAGTACCCCGCGCAGATCCCCCCCCGCCGGCATCATCGCAAACAGCGTCGTCACCACAAGTATGGCCGGGAAAATACTCAGGATAGCCGAATAAGCCGCGGCTTTGGCCATCGAGTAGGCCCCATGCCCGAAGGCCGACCACACCGCCCTGCGCAGGCTCCGGAAAACACGCACCATAAGCGTTCACAGTGTACCGGGGCCGAGTCGCCCCTGCGCGAATGGGGTAGACTGTACCCGCCCTGGCTCTACGTGAAAGGACACTTCTCCCTGAAAAGTACCGCGCATTCGCGGTAGTGAGCGCTACCCTTTCCAGCGTTCCAGGAATTGGGTCACCAAGGCAGGATCCACCCGGCCCATTGCGGAAAACTCCCCGTCTGTTTCGTCGTAGACCACGTTGCCCTGCCCGTCCAGCACCGCCAGCGCTGGAACACCATGCCGCAGCGGCATACCGTACTGCGCGGCGATGCTCATGTTGTGGTCCATCTGTCCCACGTCGACGTCCACCAGGACATAGTCCTGCGCAATCAACGCCGCGTTGGGCTGCTGATGGAAGTAATAGTCGAGAATCTGGCAGTCGCCGCACCAGTTGCCGCCGAAATCCAGCAGCACGCGCTTGTGCTCCTGCGCCGCCGCGGCCACAGCGTGCTGAATTTCGGCTGCGGCGTCGGCGGCCGGATCGTAAATCTGGTGCACGCGGAAGACTTCCGGCACCGGGGTTTCCGGACTTTCCGACGAGTTGCAGGCTGTCAGCAGCGCGAGCGGCAGCAGCGTACAGGCGGCCGTACGACGGAAGCGGAGCGGACTCCGTGCACAATTCAAAGGTTTTCGGATCATAGCTGGAGAATAACCCGGCCTTCCTGCTGCCGGCATTTTCAGAATGCCACGAACGCCGCCACACCTACAGCCAGCGCAGGAGATGTGCCGTGCTTATGCCAGCCGCGCCTGGGCAATCTCCTCCAGCACGCGGAGCGGCGAAACTTCCGGCCGCACCATTGCCTGCGGCCTCACCAGAAACGTCTGCTCCAGCGCATACTGGCCGGCCAGCACCGCGTGCGGCACCGTATCGGTATAAACCATCCAGCTCGATCCCGGAGGAAACTGGAATGCATATTTCGGGCATTCCGCCTGCCACCGCGGATTCTCTTTCAGAAAATTGTGGAACCGCATCATGAAATCGTCATAGGGCGAGCGCTTCAGCGACGGAATGGCCGCGCCCAGCCCCACGGCTCGCGCAGCCGCCTTGCCTGCGCGCGACAGCGCGTTGCCAGGCTGCGGCGCTATCTGTGCGGGCGCAAATTGCCGCACCATCTCCGCAAATGGGTCGCTTACCACCCAGTCGCGTGTGCGCGCGGGATGAATGTTGTTGAAGAATCGCAAAATTCGCGCGCCGTGCGTCGGTCGCGTGGGAAATGCGTCCGTGTGCAGCAGGTCGTTGCGCCGCCGCAGTGGCAGATCGCGTCCCTGTTCCTCCTGCGGCCGGAAACTGGTGTAATCCAGTTCCCAGTTGGCCTTGTACGGCGCAAGAAACTCCGACAGAAACCCAACCACCGAGTGCGAATACCGCCGCATCACGTCATGCAGTCGCTCCACTGCCAGCGGGCTCGCCGTCTTCGCGTCAAATCCGCTCAGCCGGTCCACATTCGGCTTATAAGCAATGTTTTTGTGCAGCGAGCTGTCCGTTTGCTGCTGCCCCAGCAGGAAACTGGTGTCGTCCGCGCTCAGCGGCACCGGGCTATGCGGAAAGTAGAGAATGTCTCCCGCTTCCAGCTGCGCGCACCATGCGCGCTTCTGTTCCGGAGAAGCCGCGGTTCCAGCCGGAATCGTGACCACCGCCATCAATTCCCTCCGGTCAGTTTTCGCCGCAGCCAGCTCCCCGTTACAAACACCATGCCCATCACCATGACCGCCAGCCCGGTCGGCAACGCCACGTAGCGGTAAGTATCCGCGTAGCTGGTATGCCCATGCGTCGCTGTGTTCCAGACGAGCAGTGACATGATTGCCAAAAAACAGCTCGCAAAGAAGGCGATCAATCCGAAGGCCAGCGCCAGAAACAGGCACGGAAACAGGCCCAAATCGCCGAGGGGAATGCCGAGCACCCGAGCCGGCTGCGCGTTGGCGCTCATGGGGGGAACTCCTTCGTCCAGTAGAATACAGGCTGATGGCTGGTACCGCCCAGATTCCCCTGTTTCCCGCCGCAAAAGTGGCCCAGGAAGCCTCTGTTCGCCAGGCGGAAAACGGTCTCTGCTTTGCCACCTTCGGACAAACGAATCTGGATCAGGCGGATCTCGAACGCATCATCCAGGCCGTCCCCTCCGTCGTTGCCGTCGCCCTCCGCCAGCGCGCCTGGTATTTCGTCCCTCTGGCCATTGGCGAGGACGACAGCACCAGCGTCGCTCCCGACTACTCCGTGGATCTGAGCGACCGCGCCACCTGCCATCGCAACGTGCGCTTCGGCAGCTCGGAGTGCATCTTCATCTCCACGCGCCTCATGCAGGATCGCTTCGCGCTGGCCTTTGAATTTCTCATCAATGTCGGCCATCAGTTCGTCGACACCATCGGAGTTCCGCAAAGCTTTGCCGACCTGGTGTGGTCGCAGGCAACAGCAGAAGTACGCGGAGAAACCAGCCAGGACGCGTGGGAGAATCGGCGACACGCCCAGGACCGGAGCCGCGGAAGCAACGGCAACGAAAAGGCCAGGTCCGCCTACTTTGAAGCGGCCTTCGCCGATGCCCTCGCCATCTACATGCTTTCGCTCACGCTGGATTTCGACTACGCCGATCTGCGCGAACGCGATTACCCGCTGCTGGCGCCAGCTGCTCTGGCCGAGCGTCTGCGCCACATCGCCGAGCTTTTCCCGCCCAATGGCGGCTACGAGTTCGACATCCGCTACCGCCGCCGCGGGTAAAGATCGGGTTCGTCGCTTCGGGTTTGTACTACGCTGACCCTATGCGCACCCGCAAGCCAGCCCCACTTCTCGACGAATCCGCTCTCTATGATTACGCCGTGAAGCTGCTGGGCCAGCAGATGCGCACCGTCGCCGAGCTGAAGCGCCTGCTCCGTCGTCGCGTCGAGCCAGGCGAAGCGGGGGCAGCCGCGCTCGCTGCCGTTGTCGCCCGGCTCAAGGAATACAAATTTCTCGACGATACTGGTTACGCCCGCGATTACGCGAAGCTGCGCCAGGAGAATTCCAGCTTCGGTCGACGCCGCGTACGCCAGGACCTGATGCGCAAGGGCGTGCACGCGGAGGTGATCGCCAAGGGCCTCGACGCCGCGTACGAGGGCGTTTCCGAAGAAACTCTGGCGCGCCGCCATCTGGAACGCAAGCGTATCCGAAAACCAACTAACGCAAAGGAAGCTGCCCGCGCCGCGCGCCTGCTCGTGCGCGCCGGCTTCTCTCCCGGCACGATTTTCCGCATTCTGAAGCAGTGGAACGTGGACGATGCCGCGCTCGCCTCCATTGAATCGATGGACGCCGACGAGCACGCCTCCGGCGAATGAGCACTCGCTCCGAAATCTGCCCGGCCCCGTTGCTCCGCCTGTTAGGATGACCCAAAAGCCGCGGCAAATGCGCAGCGCCCGCGGCAAAGCTCCTCTGCCCAGGCTATCGCTCCACCGGGATCCTCCCATGCCCGTCTTTGGCCTCCTCAGCACGCTGGTTTGCCTGGCTGCCGCCTTTAGTCTGCTCAGCCATCGGCTCCTGCGCCTGCCGCGCACGGTGGGAGTCATGCTGCTCGCGCTCGGCTGCTCGCTGCTTGTGGCCATCGTCGGCCGCGCCGTCCCAAGCCTGCACGCGCGCGCCGCAGCCCTCGTCAGTCACATCGATTTCTCTTCCGTGGTACTGCACGGCATGTTGGCCTTCCTGCTCTTCGCCGGAGCGATGCAGCTCGACGTCAACGCTCTCCGCCGACAAAAGGCGCCTGTGCTCTCGCTTGCGATTCTGGGCACCGGGCTCTCCACGCTGATCATCGCCGGACTCCTTAAAGGAGTCCTCGACATTACCGGCCTGCATGCAGGATGGGTTCTGTGCCTGCTCTTCGGCGCGCTGATCTCGCCTACCGATCCCATCGCGGTGCTGGAGATGCTGCGCCGCGTCGGCGCGCCATCGACTCTGGTCGCCCAGCTCAGCGGAGAATCTCTCCTGAACGACGGCGTAGGTGCGGTGCTGTTTCTCACCCTGCTCGCCTCATTTGCGAGCGGGCGCATGCCGAGCATCAGCAGCTTCACCTGGCAACTGCTCATTCAGTCCGGCGGCGGCATCGCGCTGGGCCTGGCGCTTGGATACATCGCCTATCGGCTGCTCCGGACCGTTGACAGCTTTCGCGTGGAGGAGTTGCTCACCCTCGCTCTCGCCATGGGTGGATACGCTCTGGCCGACGCCCTCCACCTTTCCGCACCCCTCGAAGTCGTGGCAGCGGGTCTGCTGGCCAGCGCCCGCGCGCGCCCTTATGCCATGTCCCAGGAGACCCGCACCCGTGTCGATCAGTTCTGGGATCTCATCGACGACCTCATGAACGTGATTCTCTTCTTATTGATCGGCCTCGAGATTCTGGTTATGCCCTGGAACACCCACTATGTTTATGCCGGACTGCTGGCGATTCCCGTAGTGCTGGCCGCGCGCTGGCTGAGCGTACGCGCCTCACTGCTGGTGGCGCGTCCCTGGCATAAGCCGATGCGCGGCTCCATCGCCGCCCTCACCTGGGGCGGTCTGCGCGGCGGCCTGGCTGTGGCGCTCGCGCTATCCATTCCGCCTGGGCGCTTTCATGATCGTGTTCTGGCCATCACCTACATCGTGGTCCTCTTCGCCATTGTGGTCCAGGGGCTCACCATGAGCGGCCTGCTGCGCCGGCTCGGCCTCGCCTCCCAGGCACGCGCTGAAACCCGCGCCTGATTCTCCATCCCCGGCTGTGCTATTCTTCAGCGTTCCTATGGCTCAGCGAACCGCTCCCATCCGCATCCTCGTCGCCAAGCCCGGCCTCGACGGTCACGACCGCGGCGCCAAAGTCATCGCTCGCGCCCTGCGCGACGCCGGCATGGAAGTCATCTACACCGGTCTGCGCCAGACACCCGAAATGATCGTCAACGCCGCCATCCAGGAGGACGTGGACTGCGTCGGCCTCAGCATCCTTTCCGGCGCGCACAATGCCATTGTTCCCCGCATTATTGCCCTGCTGCGCGAGCGCAATGCCGCGGACATCCTCGTCGTCCTCGGCGGCACCATTCCCGATCAGGACGCCCAATTCCTGAAGGACCAGGGCATTGCCGCCATCTTCGGTCCAGGCACTTCGCTCGACGCCGTCGTCCAATTCATCCGCGAAAACGTCAAACCCAAAAGCGCCGCCGTCTAGCGCCCGCCTGGATCTGCATTTCCTGGCGCCTGCTGCCGTCCGCGCAGATACAATGAGGTTCACGACCCTCGGGGGAATGTATGTCAGCCATTGAGCAGCAACCGCAGGCTCCCCCGCTTCCTTCAGGTTCGGCGCGCGACAATTGGGACCTACCCTTAAAACTCACGATCCTTGGCTGCCTCTGCGCTCTCGTTTTCGTCAGCCTCCAGGCCCAGATCTTTCAACCCCTCGTATCCGTCGCTGAATCCGACGGCATTCGCGCCGATTTCTTCCGCCCCAGCATTCTCTGGTTCGCCATGGGGTCCATGCTGCTGCTCTTCCGCACCCTGCTCTGGTTCACCTACCGGCCCCACCCTCTCGCCACGCGCGAGAATGCCCCGCGCATGACCGTCGTCATCCCCGCCTACAATGAGGGAGCCATGGTGGCCAAAGCCATCGATTCGGTGGCCGCCGCCAATTATCCTGCCGATCGTCTGGAGATTATCGTCGTCGACGACGGCAGTCGCGACGACACGTGGCACCACATCCAGAAGGCGGCCGCTCGGCATCCCGGCCGCGTCCAGGCGCTGCGCCTCGAGCGAAACAGCGGCAAGCGCATCGCCCTCGCCACGGGTTTTCGCCGCGCGCGAGGAGACGTCTTCGTCACCGTCGATTCCGACAGCGTCGTCTCGGCAAACGCCCTGCTGGCTCTGGCCGGACCGTTCGCCTCGCCGCGCATCGGCGTGGTAGCCGGCAAGGTGTTGGTGTACAACCACACCGCGGGCCTCATTCCGCGCATGCTGCATGTGCGCTTCACCCTGGCCTTCGATTTTATCCGCGCCTACCAGTCCACCTTCGGCACCGTCTATTGCAGTCCCGGGGCGCTCTCCGCTTATCGCGCCAGCGCCGTCCTCGCCGTGCTCGACCGCTGGGTGAACCAGCGCTTTCTCGGTTCCCAGGCCACCATCGGCGAAGACCGCGCTCTCACCAATGACGTCATGCGCCAAGGATACGACAGCATCTACCAGCGCGATGCCATGGTCCTGACCGTGGTGCCCACCAGCTACCGCCAGCTCTGCCGCATGTTTCTGCGCTGGAACCGGAGCTACATCCGCGAGGAAGCACGCCTCGCTCTGGTGCTCCCGCACCGTCCGCTCCTCGCCCGCATCATCGGCTATTGCGACTCGCTGATCACCAACCTGCGCTTCCCCATTCTTTTTATTACCTGGCTCCTCATGGGGGCTGAGTTTGCGTACCATCCCCTCCTGTTTCCGCGCCTGCTGGTGGCGATCGCCGCGATTTCGCTGCTGTATTCCCTCTACTACCTTTGCAGCGAGCGTTCCCTGAACTTTGTCTACGGCATCGTCTTCGAGTACTTCTCGTTCTTTTTCATGTTCTGGATCTTTCCCTGGGCGCTGCTCACCGTCCGCGCCCGCGGCTGGCTCACCCGCTGAACGGACCCAGACGGCGCTTTTTGCTCAGCCACGGCCCAGCCAGCGACCTTTGGCTCAGACGCGCTGCCTCCACCCCGCCGCCATCCGCTCCTTCAGGATGCACCGGTCCATCACCAGTTTGATTCCCGCCTGCTCGGCCCACTTCGCAGCCTCTTCGTGCACCACGTCCTCCTGCAGCCACAGATACGGAATCTTCAGCCGGATCGTGTCCTTCACCACCTCCGGCACAAACTCCGGCGCGCGAAAAACGTCTACCAGCTCGATCTTCCCATCCAGCGCCGCATATGCCGCATCCAGATCCGGATACGCCTGCTCGCCCAGCGCACTCCCGATGCGCGGATTCACCGGCACGATGCGGTAACCCTGGCTCTGCATGAAGCGCGACACTCCATAGCTGGCGCGTCCCTCACGGTCGCTCATCCCCACCACGGCTATGGTGCGGGTGCGCTCGAGAATCTCCTGAATTGTCGACGGCTCGTTCATTGGCCTCCCTTTGGATGTCGTGTTTCGGGCGGTCTCACTTCAGGTAAGCGCGCACCAGATCAATCAGATCCTCCGCCAGTTCCGTCG
>JASHRH010000196.1 GCA_030037475.1 Acidobacteriaceae bacterium | reverse complement strand
CGTCGTTGCGCCCGCATAGGTGTTGGCGCCCATCAGCGTCAGCGCGCCGCCGCTGCCAGAATTTTGCACGGTCAGGCCGCCCGCGCCGCCGATCACGCCGCCGAGCGTCGCGGCGTTGCCGTCGGTGTCGAAGCTGCCGCCGCCGGCATTGAGCGTGATGGTCCGCGCGGTGGTGAAGCCGGCGAGGAATTGCAGCGCGCCGCCGCCGAAGGTGAGACTGCCGGAAGCGGCGCCGAGATTGGCGTCGGCGGAGACCGCGAGCGTGCCCTGGTTGATGGTCCACGGCGTCACCGCCGTGGTCGAGCCGGTCAGCGTCCAGGTCGAGGTGCCGGTTTTTAGGTAGATGCCGAAGCCTTCATATTGGGCATTCGGTCCGATGTTCGACACATTGAACGTCGCGTTCGTCGTGCCGCCGAGCGCAAACGTATCCGCCGTGCTGAAGGCCACGACAGTGCCGGTGATGATCGAGCCCGCTTGCAGCTCCAAAGTATTGACGCCACCGGTAAACTGAATGGCATCGGCGCGGGTGCCGTTGTCGCCGGCGAGGCCGCCCGAGATGGTGCCGCTGTTGATGATGGCCAGGTTCGCGCCGCTGACGCCGACGCCGCCGGCGCCGCCTGCGCCATTGGTGCCGCTGGCCGCAACGGTGCCGCCGGCGCCGCCATTGCCACCGATGATAGACCCGGTGTTGGTCAAAATACCGCCGTCCATGAACAAGGCGCCACCGCCGCCGCCACCCCCAGCACCACCGAAGGTATTATTATTGCCGCCGATTGCGCTTGCGCTCCCGCCCGATCCGCCGGCACCGCCAGCAAGGCTTCCCGCATTCGTCAACGTCGCAGCGCCGGTGAAGACGACGCCGGCGCCGCCGGTGCCGCCGGCGCCGCCGGTGCCGGAAACGCCTATGAATTCAGAAGCGGCGCCGCCGCTGCCGCCAGCGCCGCCTGTGGTGGTCGCGTTGTTGATCAGGCTGCCCGAGCTGAGAAAATAGACTCCGGCGCCGCCGTTGCCGCCGCTGCCGCCGAGAGCACCGGCCTCACCTCCAAGAACCTCTCCTCCCGTACCGCCGGCGCCGCCGGTGGTGTTTGCACCAATGGTAATTCCAAGCCCCGAGCCATTGAGCAGCACGGCAATACCGCCATCGCCGCCATTGCCGCCAGAGGTGCCCTCTTCCGACGTGCCGCCGCTGCCGCCAGTACCGCCGCTGATGGCATACGACGTCACATTGCCGCTGCCGGTGACGATCGCGCCATAACCGCCGGCGCCGCCGCCACCGCCCCCGTTACCGGTCCCACCAGATCCGCCGTTCCCGCCGGTCAGCGGGCCGGCACCGGGGAGCGTGGCACCGTTGAAGGCGTTGGCGCCCCCCGCGCCGCCGCCACCCCCGCCTCCGTCGTCGACGGAATGTAAGCCATCAGCTCCGGGGGTGGTGCCTCCGCTACCGCCCACATCGACGAACCCGAGGCCGGTACCGCCTGAACCACCATCGCCGCCGCCGGCGCTGCCGCCGCCGCCACCACCACCGGTGCCATTTGCGGGAGACGCACCGTTATCCCCATTTCCTGTAGGCGGCCCGATGAAGCCCATTCCACCAGCGCCGCCTGTGCCGAGCATGCCACCGGAAGTCCCGCCGTTGCCGCCCGCGGTTTGCGCCAGCGCCGCGCTGGAGAGCATGCCAACCGGTGCAACGACAACGGCGAACGCCGCCAAGCCCGCGAATAGCGTCCTACGGGCGCCGCGCCCGAGCTGACGTGCTGTGCAGAAAAGCGCCGGCCGCGCCGCGAACGAGACCTGGACTAAACTCGGCTCTGTTAAACCTGCGAGTCTGACAGTCAATGGCCCTAATCTCACGCTCCTGCGATGCCGGCTCGCCCAGGCCGGTTTTGTACCAGCTTCTGTATTCCACCACGACTACTCTGGAATGCCCTTCGACTTGAGTTCGGCGAACGACGCTTGGCAGTCGGCGTCTCAGACGTGGGGCACGTCCCGCGTTCCGTGAAATGTGACCGCGGTTTTCGCAAGGTCCGAGTCTCCGCCCACAACCTTCGCATATCAGCCAATTGGAACCTTATTCAGAGCCACTAGCGTATTGACGACTTGGTTGTCCAACACGTGAAAGAAATCGACCGATTGGAACCTTATTCAGAGCCACTAGCGTATTAACAACTCGATTGTCCAACACGTGGAAGAAATCGACGCCGAATATATTCATTCCCGCGTTATGAGCCGGATCAATCACCCATTCCAACAGCCAATCGCACAATTTTGGATTTGCGTACTGAATAGCAGCATCAAACAGATTGATTGTCCAGATCATCGATGAGGCCCAGAGAAATCGGCTGCGCGGCGTTGTAAGCGCTTTCGCGATGTGGGGCTTTAGCCAGTTTATCTTTTCTTCCGGCGTCGGCCAGAAGTCGGACTGGTAACTTTCCCATGTATCTCTGAGAATAGAGTCGTTGTCGTCCCAGAATAACGCCTCCCTTTCGCGCTGTTTGCCAACACTGGATATAAGAATGATATTCTTGTCTTCATTTTTGATATTCTCAAGGGTGTAGGAATGTGCAAGGTCCCAAGGGACGAGGCAAGGCTCAAGGTATTTCAGAACCATCGCTCTGAGCGCAGGATAATCTTTTTCCTCGAGGTTGCTGAGGTATCCTGCAGACAGACGCACCACGAAAATCTCGTAACTATGAACTGACACAAACTCCTTCATTTGCTTAAGGGCCGGCTCAACGTATTGCGAATCGTCTGAAGGATAGTTGCCGCTGTGATGCATGACGAAGGTTCCGCTGTTATTCCTCGTCACTCTTATGTCGAAGGCGCGGATTCCTCCAGCGAGCTGTCCACCAATATTTAGCGCTTGGTTCCTTACGCCGATGGTATTTGCGTCCGAGAACACGCCAGAGTTATGTGTGCCAGGCAACTTTACGTGCCATATCTCGCGTGCTTTGATTTCGTCCCATAACTCTTTCATCCAATGTTCGGTCTTCATAACATCCTCATCGGTCTTAATTACGGTACCGTCACCACCATCGCCGCCGCCCTGGATACGCGGCTGCGCATCATTGTGAACAACCGGGAGGAGCGCGTGCGAGCGCATGTTTGACCAGCTCCCTGAATTTACCGAGCGAACAAATTCCTGAATTGCCGCAATCGGGGATCGGGACGGGAGTCCGCACCGCTGACGTTCCGTTCTTGTTATGCATGTCGTCGAGCGATTGGGCGACATAAGATACGGACACGTAGGGCTGCCCGTTGCCGCTGTGGAGTTCAAAGACCAATGCCCCTGCGGGCAGTGTCTGGTTCTCCTGATAGCCATCCTGTTGCCACGACAGCCCGAGCATCGCCGCGACATTGGCGATATTGGTGTCGTGGCCGACATAGGCCACAAACTTCGCATTGGCCGGCGCCGTTCCTTCCTGGCCATCGTTCTCGCCTTCGAGTGCGAGCAGTATCTTCTTGAGCAGCAACGCGCCCCGGCGCTTCGCGATGTACTTCGTTCGCTGTTCGAGGTCGAATACCGCGGTGTGCAGAAGGAATATGTCCCTCAAATGCCCTGGCGTGATTTGTCCCCATCCGAGTTGGTGGCCTTCGAAGCCATTGGCGTATTCGAGCAGCAGAATCTCGCTGAAGGTCGATCCCACTTTGAGCGCACCGCCCAACTCCGAGGAAGAACGCGCCACGCAGGAGAGGAGGTTGTCATCAGTCAAGGTGCACGCTTTGGGGTATGGCGGCGTTGGCCGCAGGCAAGTTTCCGACCAAGTTTTCTGGCAAAGGGCGGCTTGGCAGCACCCAAGAATGTTCTGCGCTGTTTGGAGTTGCGCGGCAAGGCGCGCCTTGAAGTTCTGGAGGCTTCCGCCCGCACGCTTAATTATTTTCTGCTCGGCGCGCTCGGGATCGAGCGTGCAGCTGCCCTCGCCTACCGGATGAAAGATTCTGTCGGGCGAATTGGCCGCTGTGTGAAAGGACTTGGCCATATCGCAGGACGGAGACGACAACCCAAAGCCGTCAAGGAGCCATTGACCGGTCCGTTCAGTGCGTTCGGTGTGATCCGCCCAAACGAACACCTTATCTGGCGGCGGACACACCTTTAGGGGGAACAGCCCAGCCAGGTAGTTCCGGTAATATTCCCCCATCTGCTGCGCCAACTTGATGCCTTGCAGCGTGAGGTAGCCGGGCAGGCATTTTACCCCACCAGTGCAATACCAATTCGGCCATATCGACTTCGTCCAGGTCGCAAGCTCTGCAGGACTTGGAATCGGCGAACGCACGCCATGACGGCTGAGGATCACGAACTTGACCAGATCATCTGGAGCCGGCGTCGCCTGCCCCTGGGCCAATGCACTTGGCGCAGCGGACAATTGCGCTACGAGTAGTCCCACCACGGCGAATACCGGCACGGCTCGCGCAGCACGCCAAAACTTGTGCGCGGCGCGCAACAGCTTCCCCTTGCGCCGCTCACCCGCGCGACGCGCCGGCCTTCCCTTTCGCCCGTTTCGGATCACACTGGCGCTTCCCCCGCGCCGCCCCACTCGCATGACAATTTCTATCAGAGGTTATCACTATCGGCAATTGTAAAATTGCATTTAACACACCTGACGTTGCGATTTTCGCCTGATGTGACTTAATGGCAACAGGCGGTAGCCCGCATGAGCGCAGCGACATGCGGGAAAACCAACCCGGCCGAGGCGCAGCGGCCGGAGTCTCCTCACCATTTGTGGTTACTGAATGTCCCGCCATCGCAGGACATGACAAGTCGCATGATAGGGACAGTGCGCTTCACTCGCCGTGCGTTGCGTGGCACCGGCGCAAATATAGCCCATACGGAACCGCGCGGCGGCGCTACGCCGCCGCGGTTTCGGGTGCGCCAGCGCCGGTGCGGGCGCCGACGAGGACGGTGACATCGCCGAAGCCGGCGAAGACGAGGCGCTCGCGCGCCGAATCCACCACCGCATTCACGGTTTCGCACAGCAGGATCGCCTGCGGCGCAATCTCGCCGAGCGCTTCCATCTCCGGTCCCCAGACTGCGCCGGCATCGATGACGACGTGGTTGTAGCTGCGCGCCAGCGCGGCGAACG
>JASHRH010000195.1 GCA_030037475.1 Acidobacteriaceae bacterium | reverse complement strand
AAGGCGATCGGCTTCGCTCGGCCGCGGCTTCTGTGGCTCCTCTTTCTCGAGGCATCCTTGGGCGTCATTCCCGCCGCCGCCATCGGCATGCTCTGCGCCCTGCTCATCGTCCGATCGCTCGCGGGGGCAAGGCTCAATCTCCCGGGCATCATGCTGACACCCGCCGCGCTGGCGGCGGGCGTGCTCATCGCGCTCGGGCTCGCAATCCTCTCTTCCGTCCTGCCGGTTCTGCGGATCGTGCGCCTGAATTGCGCCCAGGTCCTGCGCAAGGGGTGAGCATGCGGCTCGTGAACGCCCTGCGGACCGTCTTACGCCTGACGCTGTCCGCGGTCTGCGAGTGGCCCGCGCGATCCATCGATACTTCGGTAACCGTGTTGGGGTTTGCCACGGTGGCCGGAATACTCACGGCAGTGCTCGCCATGGCGGCCGGCTTTCGCCACTCCTTCGACGTCCCGGCGCAGGATACCACCGCAATCGTGTTGAGCCAGGGCAGCGAGAGCGAGTGGGCGAGCAGCGTTCCGACCGGAGCGGCCGCGGACGCCATTCAAGCTCCCGGAGTGGCGCGCGCAAACGGTGTTCCGCTCGTTGCTCCGAACCTCCTCGGCAGCTTGCCGGTGCAATACGCTCAGCGGAATCTCGCGGCTCGCATCACGTTGCGCGGGGTGGCGGCCACGATGTTCACTCTCGACAAGGGACTTCGGATCGTGCGGGGACGGTGGTTTCGGCCCGGTCTGGATGAGATCGTGGTGGGCGCGGCGGCGGAGAGCAATTTCCGAGATCTCGGTTTGGGCGAGCGGGTATTCGCCGAAGGTAGGGTCTGGACCGTGGCGGGAGTGTTCTCTGCCGGCTCTCAGTTCTTTTCCTCCGAGGCCTGGACCAGCCTCGGGTCGCTGCAGGGGGCCGAAAAGCGCCGCGACGCCTACTCCTCGCTCTATGTGGAGCTGACATCGCGCGGCGCCTTCGACGCATTCGCCCGCGCGCTCGACCGAGACCCGCAATTCGCAGTGAGCGCGATGCGCGAGAGCGCGTACAACGCGTTGCAGGCATCCGGGATGAGCAAGCTCATCACCCGCGTCGGCGGGTTTTTCACGGTGATGATGGCCGCGGCTGCGATCTTCGGCGCCATGAGTACCCTGCTGGTCATGGTGGAGAGCCGGCGCTTCGAGGTGGCGATGCTGCGCGCACTGGGCTATCCCCACGGTATCGTGTTCGCCGCGACACTGCTCGAAGCATTGCTCTTGGGAATGGCCGGAGGTGTGGCGGGAGCTGCGGTGGTCTATCTGAGCTTGAACGGTTATGCGGCGAGCACTCTCGGGATGGGGGGACAGCTGGCCGTGGGCACCAGCACGCCGCAGGTCTTCTTCCACTTCCTGGTCAGCGGTCGGATCATGGGCGAGGCGGTGCTGTGGGCGATTGGCATGGGACTGATCGGCGGCCTGTATCCAGCCCTGCGAGCAGCCCGCATGCCGATCGCAGTGGCGTTGAGGGACATTTGAGGCCGGGGAGACGAGGGGGCCGCCGGGATGATAGTGATGTAAAATTATAGAAATATTGCATAATATATTGAATAATATCACATATAGTATTCAATGACCGCATGCCTCCGCACTGGGGAGCGGGTCACGTTGCCGCCCGCCGGGCCGCCGACCCGTAAGCGAGGGCCGCGATTTCCTCGCGCGACCAGATTGTGATCCGTGGCGTGAGACGCGTGCTGTCGGTGCGGGGGAGTTCGGTATAGAGTGAATCGAGCTTCCTGAGCCCTTAGGTAGGCATCGTGGACCGCTCGCAAAGGTCGAAGCCTCCTTTCTCTGGCGCCGCCGGTGTTCAGCCGCAGCAGGGCGCGCGCTCATCCGGTGTGACCCCATCGCCGCCTCGGTCCGACGCTCGACGCTCGAGCGAGTCCGGACACGTCCGACACGATGAGCGAGGCAACGCGGTATGGGAATGGCTCAAGGACGCCGGGCGAAGCGCGATCGAAAGCACCTCGCGCTTGCTGAAGAAGCTCGAGGTGTCCGACCTCAAAATAGAGGACACCGCGGACAAGGAGCTCCGCATACTTTCTGACCGCGATCCCGGTGGCGGGTACGATCCGTACAATCAAACGACGAAGCCACGAGAACGGCCGCGAGCCAAATGACCCGATAGCAAGCCGCCAGCGCCGGCGTAGCCGCCGACGATGAGGCGCTCGACGTGGTGGGCGCGTGCTCGATGCACCGAGCGGCAAGACCGACGACGTCGTATCCGGACGTCCCCGTGCTGCCCTCAGAAAGCCGATCCCGCTGTGATCCAGGGCTCGGCCGACACTTCAAACGGAGAGCTTCAAGAATCTTCGTCGGCCGCAAATTCAGCGCGAAGTGGAATCCAACGTCGGCGTGCCCCGCGCGCGGCACCGACATCAGAGAATCCTGCGATCCGAGCTCCTGGCAATTGCAGCTCGGGGGTAGGGCGCTTATGATTCCTGATGCTTGACACAAGACGGACTGCGAGAGGCCACCATGGCACTTCCTCAGCGCGGCACACTGCGCCACACCTACGCCGAATACCTCACTTGGCCCGACGGTGAGTGCGATGAGCTGATCAATGGCACCGCCTATGTCAGAGAGCCGCCGGCTCCCTCTCGATCCCATCAGGAACTCGTAGGTGAGCTGTATCTCCAGGTCCGACTGGCTCTCGAAGGCAAATCCTGCCGCGCCTATATCGCTCCCTTCGATGTCCGCCTACCGCACCGCGGAGAAGCCGACGAGCTGATCGATACGGTGGTGCAACCAGACGTGCTCATTGTCTGCGACCTCGGCAAGCTCGATAAGCGTGGCATGCGCGGTGCTCCTGACTGGATCGCTGAAGTTCTTTCCCCCGCAACCGCCGGCCACGACCAAATTGTCAAGCTGCCAATCTACGAGCGTGCAGGGGTCCCGGAAGTATGGTTCGTCCATCCCATCGACCGGGTACTGAATATCTATCGGCTTGAAGATGGACGTTATGGACGGCCCAAGATCCTCGAGCTGAAAGGCAGAACGGCCATCAGCGCGATCCCGGGTGTGAGCATCGACTGGGGTCGCCTTCCGCCCACGCTCCCGTGAATTAGAGAGGCATTCGTCCCATACGGGCGGGTGCTCGTGCGGGCTTTGAAACTCGTTCAGCGCGGCGACATCGGCTGGGTCTTGTGGCCGCCCTGCGCGGCGTAGAGCGCCTTCCGATTCTCGGGATCCGCCCGGACCAGCACATCGAGGTCTTTGGTGGCGCGAGGCTGCGTGTGGAACGATACGGCGTAGCCGCCGACGATGAGGTACTTTTGGACCAGGAACGCCCCGGGTGAGTTTCGGATTGCGGACTTCTGTCGGTCCAACCAGATTTCAGTAACCCGGCGCCAAGTGGATCACGGGCTTAGCTGATCTCGCAGCAATCCTTGAATTCACTCGTGGGTCCCTGATATCCAAATTATTTATTCGATTATGTAAAGCTGCCGGCTGAGATTCCGGTAACCAACATTGGCGCTTTGCGGCGGCAGCTACCTTGCCGATCTTGTTATTGCTACGACGTGCTACATGTGCTACGTTTCCAGCATGAGCCGCATGATCACTCAACGGGAGCTACGGAACGAATCCGCCGCGGTACTGC
>JASHRH010000194.1 GCA_030037475.1 Acidobacteriaceae bacterium | reverse complement strand
TTTCTATCGTGCGCCCGCGGGCGAGTCCGATGCGCCGCGCTCCTTTCGTGACTCGCGCGCGGAAGCCGACAGCGAGACGGGGGAACCTTTCCTGCGCGCTCGCCGGCGCGTTCCCATTCGCCGTGGCATATTGCCTGCATGGGCACGCACGCGTTGGGGAAAACCGGCGTTTGCAGCCTGCGTGGCAGTGGTTCTGGGCGGTGCAGCCGCCCTCGTCTGGCAGACAAGAAGCTTTCTGCACCACGACCCCCGCTTCACCATCCCGTCGGCCGCCTCCATTCAGATTGTCGGCAACAGCCAGCTCACCCGCGCTGATCTGCTCTCCGTCTTCGGCTCCGATATTGGGCGCAACCTCTTCTACGTCCCGCTGGCGGAACGGCAGCGGGAGCTCGAGCAGATTCCCTGGGTCGAACGCGCCACCGTCATGCGCATTCTGCCCAGCCAAATACGCGTCGCTGTGGCGGAACGCACGCCCATCGCCTTCGCCGAGGTGAGTGGCCACATTGAGCTGGTGGACGCCGCCGGAGTCCTGCTGCAAATGCCGCCCCAGGAGATGGCGGCGAAGCACTACTCCTTTCCGGTGATCACGGGCGTCAATCCGAGCGAGCCGCTGGCTGGACGCACCGTGCGGATGCAGCTTTATCAACGCTTCCTGAGCGACCTTGATGCCAGCGGACAAAACATATCCGCGCAATTCAGCGAAATCGACCTGGCAGATCCCAACGACGTGAAGGCCACGATAGCGGCAAACGGAACCGGCATGCTCCTCTACTTCGGGCACGAGGATTTCCTGGCGCGCTGGCAGAATTATCAGACGCATATCGCGCAGTGGCGCGCGCAATATCCCAATCTGGCGTCAGCAGATCTGCGCTACAGCGATGAAGTCGTGCTGAAGATGGCGAATCCGCCGGCAGCAGATGCAGACCAGCCGGCAGCTGCCAACAGCGTGCCGGCCGCGAAACCGGCAAAGACCAGGAACGCAAAGCAGACCAGGCGGCAGAAACCCAGCCGCGCTCGCCGGAGGACACGTTGAGCCAGCAGCCGGAGAACGTCATCGCCGTGATGGATGTTGGCAGCGCGAAAGTGCGGGTGCTGGTCGCGGAGGTTCAGGAGGGCGCGCTGCGCTATCGCGGCCAGGGCACCGCCGACGCAGCAGGCATGCGCAAGGGGATGATCGCCGACCTGCGCCCGGCCACAGAAGCCATCAATCGCGCGGCGACGGCGGCCGAACAGTCCGCCCAGACCACCATTGAGCAGTGCGTGGTGGCCGTCGGCGGACCGCATATTCGCGGCGTGAACAGCCGCGGCGGCATCAGTCTGGGCGCGCGCCTGCGCGAGATCACACGCGACGACGTCCGCGCGGCGGTCGATCGCGCGCGCTCGATCCCACTGCCTGCCGACCGCGAAGTGCTGCACCTCCTGCCGCAGCAGTTCATCCTCGACGAACACCCGGGCATCCTCGATCCGGTGGGGATGATCGGCAATCGACTGGAAGTGAATCTGCACATCGCCACCAGTTCGGCGAGCGCGCTGCAAAGCCTGGTCACCTGCGCGAATCGCGCCGGCATCGAGATCACGGAAACGGTCTTCGAGGGGATTGCCGCCGCGGAGGCCACGCTGTCCGCCGACGAGCGCGAGCTGGGCGTTTGCCTGCTGGACATCGGCGCATCGACCTCGGAGCTGGCCGTCTTCTTTCAGGGCTCGGTGGCGCACACTTCCGTGGTGCCCATCGGCGGCGATCACTTCACCAACGATCTGGCGGTTGGACTGCGCGTCACCACCCCCGAGGCTGAGTTCCTGAAGCTCCATTACGGACACGCCACGGTGACCGCGGTTCCACAGCTCAGCGAGGTGGAACTGACAGGGTTGCAGGGTTATGAGCCGCGCGTGGTGCGGCAGCGCATGATCAGCGAAATTCTGGAGCCGCGCGCGCGCGAGCTCTTCCAGATGCTGCGCGACAATCTCCGCCACGGCGGAGTGCTGGAGGCACTGGGCGCCGGCTGTGTGCTGACCGGCGGCGGCTCGCGCCTGCCGGGAATGCTCGACACCGCCGAAAGCCTGCTGCGGGTGCCCGCGCGCATCGGCTCGCCGGTGCCGCTCTCGCGCATGCCTTCGGAACTGGCTGTGCCGGAGTGCGCCGTCGTCACCGGAGCTTTGCTCTACGCGCACCGCACCAGCCAGTCGCGGGCCGAGGAATACCAGGGTCTGCGCGCCAAGCTGCGCGCTATCTTTGCGGGGAGCCTGTGACCTTATGCCTTCGACAGACAGGACGCAGAAGCAACCAGCAGGAGCACAGAGGAAAGCGATGCCGATGAATCAGCCCGAAGAAATCCGCATTCAGTATCACGATGAAATTCCGCGCAGCGCGAAGATCAAGGTGATCGGCGTCGGCGGCGGCGGCGGCAACGCGGTCAATCGCATGATCGCCGCGAGCATGGAAGGCGTGGAGTTCATCGCCGCGAACACCGACCGCCAGGCGCTGCAGTTGTCTCACGCCGCGATCAAGCTGCAGTTGGGAGTCAAGCTGACCAGCGGGCTGGGCGCGGGCGCCAATCCCGACGTCGGCCGCCGCGCCGCGCTGGAAGACTCGGAAAAGATCATCGAAGCGCTGGAAGGTGCGGACATGGTTTTCGTGACCGCCGGTCTTGGCGGCGGCACCGGCACGGGCGCGGCTCCGGTGATCGCCTCACTGGCCAGCGAAATGGGCGCGCTCACCGTCGCTGTGGTCACGCGGCCCTTCGCTTTCGAGGGCAAGCGCCGCATGGTGCAGGCGGAGCGCGGCATGGCCGAGCTGCTGGACAGCGTAGACACCATGATCGTCATCCCCAACGAGAAACTGCTGGCGGTGGCGAAAGACGCGGGCTTCTTCGAATCGTTCCGCATCGCCGACGACGTGCTGCGCCAGGGGGTGCAGGGCATCTCCGACATCATCACGATCCCCGGCATCATCAACCGCGATTTTGCCGACGTGAAAACCACCATGGCCGGCATGGGCTACGCGGTCATGGGCACCGCGATTCGCAGTGGATCCAATCGAGCCATCGAGGCCGCGCAGGCGGCCATGGCTTCCCCGCTGCTGGAGGCCGGCGCCATCGACGGCGCGCGCGGCATTCTGATCAACATCACCGGGTCCAGCACGCTCAAACTCAGCGAGGTGAATGAAGCATCCTCGCTCATCCAGAGCGCGGCGCATGAAGACGCGAACATCATCTTCGGCGCGGTGCTGGACGAGAAGATGGGCAATGACGTCAAGATCACGGTGATCGCCACCGGCTTTCTCCAGGGATCGGAGGAGCGCCGCGAGCAAATGCTGAATACGGCCCTGCGGACGCAGCCCTCGGCCACGCGTACTGAGCCGCTGATCGGCGTACGGCCCGTCACGCCTCGTTTTGCCGGCGAGGAAGAAGAGGAAGCTGCTCCGGCTCCCGTGCCCAGCGAGCCGCCAGTCTTCGTGCCTGTGACCGCGCGCGAGGTGATCTCCGCGTTTCGGCCCCGCGAGGAAGACCCGGAAGCCGACTTCATTGTGTCCGCGGAACCCTCCCCTCTCGAGACACCGAACGGCGAAAAGCCTGAGGTCGAAGCCGCCATCCGCGCACTCGCGGTCGACGACGATCCGGAACAGCCCGCCACCGTGGTCGCGCCGCACGCCGGCTTCGAGGCGGAGCCCGCGGAGAATCTGGAAATCCCCGCCTTCATGCGCAAGGGCGGGCTGTAGCGCTTTGGAAAGCACGCAGGGCAGATGACCTCGGTGTACTGGACAAGCAACAGATACGGGTTATAGTGAACGCAGAGTCCCTGTTCGGCATCCAGCCTGATTGCGCAGCAGCGGCTTTATCGGCCGTCAGAGTTGCTGTGTGAATGGCCGGCAAAGGCAAAGCGGTCGCTCGCGCAGTTCGGAACGGGAACAGCAGTGCCGGTTTGGGAAGCTGCGAACGTGCCGGCTCAGACGGAAGGGTGTAACTGGTCCCGTTCGCGGCACGATAAAGGAAGCAGGCGAGGCATAGGAAAAACCAAACTCGTGATGAAGCGCGTTGCTCTTTTTTTGCTCCTGATGGTTCTTGCTGCTCCGGCCATGCTCCAGGCTGCTGCCACCAGCATGCGCAAGCCCGTGCACCGGATCCACACCCGAAGCCACACCGCGACAGCGGCTCACCGGACTGCGCGCCACCGCGGGACCGTGGCGCACCGAACCATTCGGCGCACGACTCGCGCTCATATAGCTTCAGCCACTCTGACCCGCAGGCGGATTCACCGCCGCTACTACAGGCGCCATCGTTATTACGAACGCTTCACCGCGGATTCCTTTGCGACCAGCGACCTGACTGCGGGTGACGTCACCGGCGGCGAAGACCCCGCCGTACGCCAGGCTGCGATCGATGCCCTTGGCAACATGAACGGCACCGTGGTCGCGATCGACCCCTCCAACGGCCGCATCCTGGCCATGGTGAACCAGAAGCTGGCGCTTTCCAGTGGCGCCGAGCCCTGCTCCACCATCAAGCTGAGCGTGGCGCTCGCTGCCCTGCAGGAGGGCATCATCACCGAAGACACGCCGGTGAACTTAGGCGGACGCTACTATCTGAACCTCACCGAGGCGCTGGCCCACTCCAACAACCTCTACTTCGAGACGCTGGGCCGACGTCTCGGCTTTGAACGCGTACGCCATTACGCTACCGAGTTCGGCCTGGGCGAGCTGGCCGGATGGAATATCCCAGGCGAAAATCCAGGCCTGTATCCCGACGAGCCGATTCCGGCCAGCGAAGGCGGCGTGGGACGTATGTGCTCATTCGGCGAAGGCGTCTTTCTCACTCCGCTGCAACTGGGCGCGCTGGTCGCTGCCATCGCCAATGGTGGAACGCTCTACTATCTCCAGCACCCCACCACGCCGGAAGCGGCAGCGGAGTTCCAGCCGCGTATCAAGCGCACGCTGGACATTTCCCGCATCCTGCCCGCGCTCCAGGACGGCATGGCCGCAGTGGTGCGCTACGGCACGGGCCGCTCCGTGCGCGTGAACTTCAGCGAGTTTCCGGTACTCGGCAAGACCGGCACGTGCTCCGACGACGGCACACGCTTCGGCTGGTTTGCCTCCTATGCGGACACGCAGTACGGCAAAGTCGTGGTGATCTTCTTCCTCGAGGGCGGCCGCGCCACGTATGGCCCCAAAGCCGCCCAACTGGCGGGCGTCTTCTACCGCGACCTGTGGAACGACAGTTACTTTGCTGCAAAGCAGCCGCTCGAAACCTCGGCCGCCGATTCCGCGACTGGCTCCGCCGCGGGCGACCCGCAGCCATAATGCTTTCCTTTTAATTCACGTCCGCTACGCCGCCGGGCGCTGCGAATGCCCGCGTTCCGCGGACCCTCTGGCCAGTCGCTCCAGCTCTGCGACACTCTGCTTCAGGTGTCCGCGAAACAGCGCGTCGCGGTGCCTGGCGATCTCCGCATTGGCCTCACCGCCAATCAGAATCGCCAGCGCTGTCAGATAGATCCAGAAGATGAGGCCGAAGATCGCGCCCAAACCGCCATAAAGCTGCGAATAATCCGCGAAGTTGTGCAAATAGAAGCTCAGCGCAAACGACCCGCCGAACCAAAGGACGATCGCAAGAATCGAACCAGGAATGGTGGACGAAAATCGCTGCCGCCGGTTGGGAGCCAGAAAGTACACCAGTTCCAGCCCCACCACGAACGTAACAATCACCGTGCCGACACGGATGAGCGGCCACATCCGCTCCACAAACCGCGGAACCTGAACCACCTGTCTGACGATGCCGGCGAAATGCGGGCCGGCGACGATGGCCAGCAGCGAAATGCTGAGCAAGATCCCGCTGGTGAACGTAAGAACCAGGGCGCGAATGCGGTCACGGATCCATGAGCGTTCCACCTTCACGTCGTAGGCGATATTCAGGGCAGAAATCATCGAGGTGAAGCCGCCCGTGCACGACCAGAGATAGCTCACGATCCCAAACGAAAGAACTCCCGTGTGCGGCTGCATCACCTTGCCAAGGAGATTCTCGACCATCGCCAGGGAATTGGCGGGCACCAAGATGGCTACCTCGGCCATGAGCTGAGGAACCAGGCCCGAAATCGGCAGCAGGGAGACCAGCGCGATCACCGCCATCAGCATCGGCACCATGGAGAGCATGAACCAGAACGCCAGCCCCGAGGCGGAATCGATGACCTTCGTCCGGAGCAGCTCATGGCCCACGATGCGCGTCATGCATTTCGTCTCGCGCCAGCGTCGCCGCGCCCGGTGCGTCCAGCGCCGAAAGGTCAGGCGGCGGCGGGACCGGCCTGCGCTTCGCATCATGCCGGCAGATCGCGGGCTGAACGCAACGTCCTGTTCGGTTCGGGAAATGCCTTCCTCTGGCATTGGGGCCCTCGGAGAGAAGACGATCCTCCTGAGTGCGATGTGGAAATCTGAAACCCGGATGCGCGTCCAGATCTCCAATTGGCTCGTCTATTGTCCATCGGCCCGTTTTCTGCGATACAGGTAAACTCCTCGGGAGGGTCCCCCCATGAACCGCACGAAGCTTTTTCTCCCCCTGCTGGCCGTCTTCGTCCTGCTCGCCGCCTGTACCTCGGCACGCGCGCAGACCACGCAGGAAGTCGGCTGGTCCAACGGCACAGAAACCGTTCACGGTATGCTCTATCTGCCGTCAGGCTCGGGCGTGCATCCGGCTCTCGTCGTCATCCATGAGTGGTGGGGCCTCACGGACTGGGTGAAAGA
>JASHRH010000002.1 GCA_030037475.1 Acidobacteriaceae bacterium | reverse complement strand
AGCTGAAAGACGTACAGAAATGACACCCATCGTCCCGCGCCCGTGTGTCCGTAAATTTCCCGCAAAAACGCGTACGATCCACCCGCCTCCGGCATGGCCGCGCCCAGCTCCGCCCATACCAGGCCGTCGCAGCAGGCAATGAAAGCGCCGACGAGCCAGCCCAGCAGCGCCTGCGAGCCGCCCATCGCCGTCACGATCAGCGGCAGCGTGATGAACGGCCCCACGCCGATCATGTACATCATGTTCAGCGTGACCGCATTCGCCAGCCCAATGCGCCGCTCCAAATGCGGCGCGCCGTCGCGGCCAGCTCGCGCTGTCGCCGCTCTGATCGTGGGCTCTCCGGCCATGCCTGCCTTTGTATCAGATCGCGTGGCATACTCCTTCGGACAATCGCCTCACGATACACTGTCCCTTCGCATCCCATGCGCCCTCGAACCTGCATCGCTCCCCGCGGATTCCGACCTGCCGCCGTCCTTGCGCTCAGCGGCCTGCTCACACTTGCTGTCTCGGCGCAGGTTGTGCCCTGGCGCACGCGCATCGCCGCCTCGCCCGACGCCCACACGCTCCCGCAGGACCGTGGCGCGGACGGCCTTGCGCAGACGCTCCGCAAGCTCGATACCTGGGCCAGTCTGCTTTTCATCGTCGCGCACCCTGATGACGAAGACGGCGGCATGCTCGCGTATGAATCCCGCGGCCAGGGTGTTCGCACCGCGATGGTGACCCTCAACCGCGGCGAAGGCGGCCAGGACGCGATGTTGGGCGCCAGCGACGACGCTCTCGGCCTGATCCGCACCAACGAACTCCTGGAGGCCGACGAATATTCCGGCTCCGAGCAGTATTTTTCCACGGTCGTCGACTACGGGTTTTCCAAAACGCTCCAGGAAGCGCACGAAAAATGGGGACGCCAGCGCGTTCTCTGCGATGTCATCCGCATCGTACGCGAAGATCGCCCGCTCGTCCTCGCTTCGACCTTCACCGGCAACATCACCGATGGACACGGTCAGCACCAGGCCTCCGGCGAAGCCAATCAGGACGCGTATCTCGACGCCGGCAACCCCGCTGTCTGTCCCGAGCAGATCGCGCAGGGCCTTCGTCCGTGGACGCCGCTCAAGGTCTACGCACGCCAACCGTTCTTCCGTCCCAGCAGCAAAGGCATCTTCGACTACGCCACGAATCAGTGGTCTCCTGTCCGTTTTTACGATTACGTCACGAAGCAGTGGAGCGATCACTACCCAACGTCCACTCTCCGCATCTCTGAAGGCGCCTGGGACCCGATCCTGGGCGAAAGTTACATCCAGCTTTCCCGCACCGGCTGGGGCATGCAGAAATCCCAGAACGGTGGTGGCACCATTCCGCTGCCCGGCCCTGCCTTCGTCAGCTACCACCTCTACGGCTCGCGTGTCCTCGTCACCAAACCTACAGAGGATTCCTTCTTTGACGGCATCGACACCTCGCTTCCCGGCATGGCCTCGCTCGTCCACTCCGGAGACACAGCCTTCCTCGTCTCCGGCCTGAGGGCGATCGAAGATCACGTCCGCGCTGCGCAGTCCGGCTATCTACCGGACCACCCCGAAAAAATCGCTCCGGAGCTCGCGGCCGGCTACCAGGCCACGCAGCAGCTTCTGGACCAGATCGCCTCCAGTTCCCTCAGCGCCGCTGACAAGGCGAATCTCGATCATGAGCTCCGCATCAAGCTTGCACAATTCAACACCGCGCTCGCCGAATCGCTCGGCCTCCAGGTGACCGCGCTTCTTTCGACCGGCGAAGAATCCCGCTTCGGCCCCAGCGACACACCGACCACCGTCACACCGGGTTCGCAGATTCAGGTCCGCGTCCGCGTCACCGCCGCCGATCCTGACGTCGGCTCGCCCGTCCAGCTTTCCCGCGTCTGGCTCGTCAATCCCAACGGCGATCACTGGACCTTTACGCATGTGTCCGGCACGGACTCGGCGACTCCCGCGCCCATTTCAACCGATGTTCTCTTCCGCGCGGAGATTCCCGCCGACGCGCAGCTGACACGTCCGTATTTCACCCGGCCCAACACCGAGCAGGCGTACTACGACATCACCGACTCTCGCTGGCTTGGCCGGCCTTTCGCGCCTTACCCGCTGGCCGGATGGGCGGAGTTCCTCTACCGCGGCGTCCCCATCCGGATGGGGCAGGTGGTCCAGACCCTCCGCTTCGTCCACGGTATCGGCGGCGTCTATCAGCCGCTCGCCGTCGTGCCGCGCATCTCCGTCAACATGCCGGGGTCAGCCGGCGTCATTCCTCTCGGCCAGTCCAGTGTTGATTTTGCGGTTTCCGTCGGCAACCAGCAGCAGTCAACGGCGCAAGGCATTCTCCGTCTCGATCTCCCCTCTGGCTGGACAGCGACGCCCGCTTCGGCCGACTTCCAGCTTGCGCCCGGATCCAGTCAGGTCTTCGCGTTCACCCTTCGCCCCGGTTCGCTCGCCAGTCAGAGTTATCCGATCCGCGCGATTGCCACCAGTGGCGGCCAGCGATTCACCGAAGGATTCACCACCGTCGGCTACCTCGGCCTCCGTCCGTATTACCTCTATGCACCGGCCAGCTTCACGTTTCGCGGCGTCGACGTGAAGCTTCCGCCGCGCCTCAGTGTCGGCTACATCATGGGCACCGGCGACACCGTCCCACAGGATCTCACTCGGATCGGCGTCCACCCGCACATGCTCAACCCCGCCGATCTCGCTGAGGTGAATCTCTCCAGCTACGACGCCATCATCGTCGGCATCCGCGCCTACAGCTCCGGCAACGGCATCGCCGCCATCACGCCACGCCTCCTCGACTATGTTCGCGCCGGCGGCACGCTCATCGTCCAATACCAGAGCGACGACTTCCCTGCTCCATATCCGCTCTCGCTCGGCGACAATCCCGAGAAGGTCGTCGTGGAGACCGATCCTGTTGTCCTCCTCCAGCCGGATAATCCCCTGCTCGCATGGCCAAACCGCATTACCTCCGCCGACTTCCATGGCTGGATCGAGGAGCGTGGCCATTCCTTCCTCGCCTCGTGGTCGCCGCAGTACACGGCTCTCACCGAAACCCACGATCCCGGCCAGGATCCGCAGAAGGGCGGCCTCATCTACACCCGTTACGGCAAGGGAGTCTGGATTTACGCCGCCTACGCCCTCTATCGCCAGCTTCCCCAGGCCGTTCCCGGCGCCTACCGCATCTTTGCCAACCTCATCTCCGCGGGCAGAAACCCAAATTTCCACTAATCGCCGCGTCGTGTAATTCCTTCAGCTGACAATAGCTTCCGCAGAGTTCTTTCCGGTGCTTCCTGTCCCGGTTTTCCCCGAACATTTACCGTCTGTTCTCCGCTTGTTCACAATTCCCTGCAACGATGCCGGTGGGCAGTCGCGGGCCTGTTCGGAAGCGCAACGCGATGATTGCTGTCTCTTCCGTTCCACCCGCCCCGCCCGAAGCTGTTTGCCCCTTTCACGTATCCCCAATTTTCTGAGAGGCTCAATGACCCACCCCTATAAGGCGCTTGCTACCCTGGTGCTCACCCTGTCTGTTACCGCCGGCTATGCACAGAGCACAGCCGGCTCCACCGACGCTTCCTCCCAGACACATCGTCACCATCCCCGTCACGTCCAGAAGGGACCCTCTGTCGAAGAGCAGATTCAGCAGTTGCAGAACCAGATGCAGCAGCAGGCCGGCGAAATCCAGAACCTGAAGCAGCAGCTCTCCGAGCGCGACGCTCGGCTCCAGCAGGCCCAGCAGGCCGCGCAGCAGGCGCAGGCTGCCGCGCAACAGGCGCAGCAGGCCGCCAATGACGAGCAGCAGACCCTTTCCGCCAACACCACCGCGGTATCGAATCTGCAGACATCCGTCGACGATCTCAAATCCTCCACCAGCGCCGCAGTGGTTGAGGTGAAGCAGCAGACCGCCGAAGTGAAGAAGGCCGTCGAGCACCCCGACGCGCTCAACTACAAGGGCATCACTCTTTCGCCCGCGGGCAGCTTCATCGAAGCCGCGACGGTTTGGCGCAATGCTTCCACCGGTGGCGACATCAACACGCCGTTCACCGGCATCCCGCTTGAGTATTCCGATGCGGCGCAGTTGAGCGAGTTCAAGGGCTCCGGTCGTCAGTCCCGTCTCGCCCTCAAAGCTGACGGCAAGCTCGATGATGTCGACCTGAACGCCTACTACGAGATGGACTGGCTGGGTACGGGCATTACCTCCAACAACAATCAATCCAATAGCTACGTCCTCCGCATGCGTCAGCTATGGGCGCGCGCCGCGTTCAACAGCGGATGGAACGTCAGCGGCGGCCAGATGTGGTCGCTCGCTACCGAAACCACGCACGGTCTCGACAACGGTACCGAGATCCTCCCCGGCACGATTGACCCGCAGTACGAAGCAGGCTTCGTTTGGGCGCGTCAGTACGGTTTCCGCGTGGCCAGGGACTTCGGCAACAAGTTCTGGCTCGGCGCGTCGGCCGAGAATGCCCAGGCCCTGCCCGGCGGCAGCAATCCGACCGATGAAGTTCTGGGTGAAGCGGGCGTCAGCGGCGGCCTTTACAATTCCACGGCCAACTACTCCTTCAATCGGGCTCCCGACCTGATCGCCAAAATCGCTGCCGAGCCTGGCTGGGGACACTGGGAACTCTTTGGCATCTCGCGTTTCTTCTACAACCGCGTCTATCCCTCCACCACCTCCTCGGCGGGTGCGTACAACGATACGGTTACCGCGGGTGGCCTGGGCGGCGGCTTCCGTGTGCCGTTTGCTGACAAGAAAATCAGCCTTGGCCTCAAAGGTCTTTATGGTGAGGGTGTCGGCCGCTACGGCAGCTCCACCATCGCCGACATCACCTTCGATAAAGCCGGCAACATCAAGCCGCTGCACACCTTCTCTGCTCTCAGCACCATCGAGCTCTTCCCGACCCCGCGTTGGTACATTTATCTGAATTACGGCGGCGACTACGTTGGCCGCGACATCCAGAATGGCGACGCGGACGGTTACGGTCTCTACTCCACGAACATGTCAGGCTGCAATACCGAGCCGGTTCCCGGCGGCGATTACACCCCCAACACTCCTTCCAACTGCGGCGGCAACACCAAGGACGTCCAAGAGTTCACCGCCGGCTACTGGTACAACTTCTACAAGGGCCCCAGGGGCATGTTCCGTTACGGCCTGCAGTATAGCTGGTTCGACCGCAATCTCTGGTCCGGCGCGGGCGGCCCGCTCAATCCTGAAGGCGGCGCCTTCGGCAAGGACAACGAGATCGAAACCTCCATGCGTTATTACCTCCCGTAGCCAGTTCCCCCTCCTGAAACAATAAGGACCCGCTTTGGCGGGTCCTCTTTTTTTGCGCGTTCAGAAACTGACTAAAAACTGGCAACTA
>JASHRH010000193.1 GCA_030037475.1 Acidobacteriaceae bacterium | reverse complement strand
GCGGTATGCTGGGTGCCATCGTGAGGTGAAGGATGGCCATCGAGGTGCGCGGGGTTTGCCCGCTGCTGGGCGTGTACGACATGCCGACGTCGGTGCGGTTCTATCGGGACAAGCTGGGGTTTGAGGTGGTGAATACCTCGCCGGAGCTGGGGCCGGACAAGTTCCACTGGGCGCTGCTGCGCCTGGGGCAGGCGGAGATCATGCTGAACGACATCTACGAATTCGATCACGAGCGGCCGGCGCCGGCGGATCGCGCGCGCGTGGCGGCGCACGACGACACCTGCCTGTATTTGGGCTGTCCTGACGTGGAGGGGATGTACGAAGAGCTGCGCGACAAAGGCGTCGCGGTGAAACCGCCGAAGGTGGCGCCGTACGGGATGAAGCAGATGTATCTGCACGATCCGGATGGATACAACCTATGCTTCCAGTGGAGAGAGGAAGAATAAGGCCGCAATTAGCGGCGAGGTAGTATCTCAAAAGTTTGCTGATGCGTAACAGCAAGCGCTTGCGATTGCCGAGCGCATCGCGGGTGACCGCGGTGGTGGAACAGGGCATCGCGGATCACGTCCGGACGATTGCCGGACTGATTTCCAGATTGAATTTTAAGGGTTTACCTCTTCTGTTTCGGTGGTAACGTTGACGAGGATGGTGCTGTACTGTATTTTCAACCATCTAACCGTCTGGTGACATGCCATGAAGATCAACCCAGCGATCGAAGCCCGCGTTTCTGCGCTCCGTGATGCACCGCTCAATTCCTGGGTGGCGCTGTCGAATGACGAGACGAAAATCATTGCACGGGGTGCGACGTATCAGGATGTTGCAGATGAGCTTGACCGCATCGGTGAAGAATCAGCAGTAATCCTGAAAACACCCGCCAGTTGGGAACTGCTCGCAGTCTGATGCGCGTACCCTATCGGCCATACCCTGGAAGTCCGCACCCACACCTCTATCCGCTAATCCGCGTGTCTGTCGGGAAAAAGCACGCCCAGCGAACCCGCCCGTTCGAGGCGATGGTAGATTCCGGCGCTGCAGATTGCATGTTTCACCAGTCGATAGCAGACGCTATTGGGATAAAGCTGGACAGCGGAAGAAAGGAGCACCGCACCGGGATCAGTGGGGCGCGGGGAGATGTGTGGGTGCATCTGGTTCAGCTTTACGTGGGCCTTGATTTGTTTCCGATAGAGGTGGCCTTTTCACCGGACTTGCCTCTGGCGGCCCTGCTGGGGCGTTCCGGCTTTTTTGAGCATTACCGAATCACGTTCGATCCGGCTCCGACCCCTCCCGAGTTGGAAATTGAACGCATCTACCGCGCCTAATCCCCTCAACGCCGATTTCAGGCGCTGCTCGCCGTGACAGACATTTGCCAATCCTGCATCTCTCCCGGTAGCGTATAGGGTTTTCGCGCAGAGGCTTCGCACGTCGGCTGCGCGATGGGAGGAAGCCGCAAATGCCCCAGAAAGAGCTGCAATACCAGTCCGGTTTCGGGAACGAATTCGCCACAGAAGCGGTGAAAGGCGCGCTGCCCGAGGGGCAGAACGCGCCGCAGAAAGCGCCGCTGGGGCTTTACACTGAGCAACTGAGCGGGACGGCGTTCACGGCGCCGCGGGCGACCAACCGGCGGACATGGACCTACCGCATTCGGCCGTCGGTGACGCACAAGCCGTTCTCCGAAGTTGCATCCCTTGGGCTGGGTCTCTTTCGCAGCGGGCCGTTCACCGAGTTGCCCACGCCGCCGAACCAGATGCGGTGGAATCCGGTGCCGATGCCGGAGAAGAAGACGGACTTTGTCGAAGGCATCGTGACGCTGGGCGGCAGCGGCGATCCGGCGATGCAGATCGGCGTGGGCATCCACGTCTATGCGGCGAATGCGCCGATGAGAGGGCGCTACTTCTACAACGCCGACGGCGAGATGCTGATCGTGCCGCAGGAGGGGGAGATCCGGGTACACACGGAGTTGGGGATTCTCGGGCTCAAGCCCGGGGAGATCGGCGTCGTGCCGCGTGGGATGAAGATGCGCGTGGATCTCGACGGACCGTCGCGCGGATACATCTGCGAGAACTACGGGCTCTCATTCCGGCTGCCGGAGCTGGGACCGATTGGCGCGAATGGTTTGGCCAACGCGCGCGACTTCCTGTCGCCCGTGGCGGCGTATGAGAACAGGGAAGGAGATTTCCGGATCGTTGGCAAGTTCCTGGGACGGTTCTGGGAAGCCGAGATCGACCACTCACCGCTCGATGTTGTGGCGTGGCACGGCAACTACGCGCCCTACAAATACGATCTGGCGCGGTTCAACTGTATCAACACGGTCAGCTTCGACCATCCCGATCCGTCAATCTACTCGGTGCTCACGTCGCCGTCGGCGATTCCTGGTACGGCCAATGTCGATTTCGTCGTGTTCCCGCCGCGCTGGCTGGTGGCGGAGCACACCTTCCGGCCGCCGTGGTTCCACCGCAACATGATGAACGAGTTCATGGGGCTGGTCTTCGGCGAGTACGACGCCAAGGCCGAGGGGTTCCTTCCCGGCGGGGCGAGCCTGCACAACTGCATGAGCGGCCACGGACCGGACGCGGAGACATGGGAGAAAGCCCGCAAGGCCGATCTGAAACCGGTGAAGCTGGACGACACGCTGGCGTTCATGTTCGAGACCGGGCTGCCGGTACGGCCGACGCAGTTCGCGCTGGAGACGAAGATTCTGCAGCATGAGTACTTCGAGTGCTGGCAGGGGCTGAAGAAGCACTTCAAGGGCAGCTAAAAAGCGGTTCGCTGAGGGCCGGTCAGCTAAGGTCCGGTCAGCGAAGAAGCGGTCAGCGGCAGTGCTGGACAGAGAAGACTGAGCCAGGGATTGAAGCGATGTCTGCAGTGGAAGCGCTGTTGGGGCGGATTGTCGACTATGCCGGTTTGTTTCCGCCGGCGGGGCTCGACATGGAGGCGGCCGTGCGCAATTACCAGGATGCGCTGGCCAGCGAGAACGGCCGGATGCTGGGGACGTTTGTGGTTCCGGCAGCGCGGCTCGGCGTCTTCACCGAGGCTTTTGAGCGCGTGTGCTGCGGGGAGCGCGAGCAGCCGTGGACGCTGAGCGTGGTCTGCGCAGGCGAAGCCGATCAGCGCGCCGCGGAGGACTTCCAGGAGGGCGCGGTCTTCCTCCGGAGCGTGGAAACGAAGGCGACGGATCGAGCGTCGGCCGAGGCGGCGCTCTCCACCCCAGCGAACAGGTTCGCTGGGAGCCCCGGTTCTTTGCGCGGGCTGCCGGAATCGCGCTTCTGCTATGTCGAGTTTCCGCCCGAGCGCGCGCAGGAGATCCTGCCGTTGCTGGCGGCGAAGGGCGGACGCGCCAAGCTGCGGACCGGTGGGCTGACTTCGGAGGCGATCCCTTCGATCGAAACCGTTGCCGGGTTTTTGCGGGCCTGCGCGGCGCAGCGGGTGCCGTTCAAGGCCACGGCGGGACTGCATCATTCTGTGCGCGGATTGCATCTGCTGGCGCCGGACGGCGCGGCGCGTGCAACGATGCATGGGTTCATCAACCTGCTGCTGGCGGCGGCGCTGGCGTGGTTCGGCGCGGATGCCCAGGCAGTGCAGCGGACGCTGGCCGAAGAAAAGGCGACAGCCTTTCACGCGGATGACGACGTGATCCGCTGGCACGAGCACACGATGACCGCGGATCAACTGGAGCTGGTGCGGCGCGATTTCGCGATCAGCTTCGGATCATGCTCATTTGCGGAGCCGGTCGATGATTTGAGGGCGATGGGATGGCTGTGACGCCGAAGCGGAAGCGAAGCTGGGTCGAGTCGGCGAACGATCCCGAGGGAGATTTCCCGCTGGAGAACCTGCCGTTCGGCGTGTTTGAGCGCGATGGCGAGCGGCGGACCGGGCTGGCGGTTGGCGAGCAGGTGCTGGATCTTTATGCGTGCGCGCGGGCTGGGCTGCTGAGCGGGAACCTGGATCTGGGTGCGCTGGCGGCTTCGGGCGAAGCGCGCAACGTGCGGCGACACGCGGCGGAGTGGCTGAGCAATTCGGCATATAGCGGCCGCATCGAGCCTTGCCTGGTTGCGCAGAGCAGCGTGCAGATGCTGCCGCCGTTCCAGATCGGCGACT
>JASHRH010000192.1 GCA_030037475.1 Acidobacteriaceae bacterium | reverse complement strand
ATTCGAGACAGGCATCATCAGTGGGAAACTGGCGGTTGAAATCGGCCATTGTGAACCGCAAGTGCTTTGGAATGCTCTGCTTTACTTTCATGCCAGATCATCTTCGCACATTAGTCTCCGTGTGTCAAGGGGATAATTACCCATCTCCGTGACCGTGTCGGCAATCTCAATGAGCGAGGGGTGCGCGTTTCTACCAGTCAGGATCACGTGTACCATCTCCGGCCGCGCCTTCAGCGTCTCCACCACCAGCGCCGGATCCAGCATTCCGTAACTGATCGCGTAATTGATCTCGTCGAGAACCACCAGATCCCACTCGCCTGACAGGATCGCCTGCCGCGCCTCCTCCCATGCCGATTCCACAAGCCGGATGTCTTCGGGATCGGTTTCCGCCCCGCCGATTTTCACGAACCCGCGGCCCATCTGCCGCATGACGAAGCGGTCCCCGAACGCCCTGGCCGCTTCGAGCTCGCCGTAATGCCACGACCCCTTGAGAAACTGGAGCATCAACACGCGCATGCCATTGCCCACGGCGCGCAGCGCCGTCCCCATGGCCGCGGTGGTCTTGCCTTTGCCCGCGCCGGTGTTGATCAGAATCAGTCCCTTCCGCGTCTCCGCCACAATGCCTCCATGCCCCTGAAATCGGCTCAACCATTCGACGAATTGATCTGCTCCAGGAACAACTTTCCGGGGCTAAAGCCCCTTCGATTTTGCGCCCTGTGCGGCACGACTGAACAGCTTGCGAAAAAATGAATGCTGAGAGCAGGAAACATCCCTCAGCGGCTCAAGCCGATCTGATTTGCGAGCTTTACGGCACGGCTGACCACCCCAGCGCGCAGGCGCGCTGGGGACGCCGGCCTGAAGCCATGCCCCTTCAAAGCATCGAGTTTTTCCGCAAGCTGTGAAGCTGTGCCCTGATACAAAGCCAGGAAACTCTTTTTAACGAGTTCCATGGACAGAACAGCTCATTCGGAAAGCGTAGCCCCTATGGTCCGCCCCGATGATATGGGTGCCCCTTCAGGATGGTCAGCGCGCGGTATAGCTGCTCGCAAATGACCACCCGCGCCAGCTCATGCGCCATCGTCATTGGCCCGAGGGACAATCGCATCGTGTCTGATCGCTGATCACCGATCGTCTTTCCCCACCCTTCCGCAGGACCTACCGCCAGCACGATCAGTTGCCGCCCGCTGTCCATCTCGCGCTTCAGCCACACCGCAAAAGCTTCGGAATCCATCTGCTTCCCATGCTCGTCCAGCAACACGACCAGCGAAGCGGTCCTTGCACGTTCCCGCTCCACGGCCTTACCCAGAGCTTCTTCTGTCCGAAACACCGGCGCCTCGATACCCGCACGCGCGCCTGCACCGGAGCCTCCCTGCAATCCGGCCCGGGGACCAGATTTCCCGCTCCCGCCTGGCAGCAGCGCTGCCGCCCGCTCGAGATACATCCGGGCCAGATCCTCGAACCCTGCTCGCGGACGCGATCCCACTGCCGCCACCCAGATTCTCATGCCAACAGTCTAGCCGTCAGGGGCGAAGCGGTTAGGGATCAAGCGGCCAGCTGCCAGCGGCCTGCAGCCGGCGGGCCGATCCAAAGCGGTGCCTGACCGTGAACGCTGGTATATTGAAAAAGGCCGCTCCCAGCGGATTCCAGCCTGAGCTCCGAGTCCTGTGCTCTGCGTTCTTCCAAATGGCGCCATGGTGTAATTGGTTAACACGCCGCCCTCTCAAGGCGGAGAGTTCGGGTTCGATCCCCGATGGCGCTACCAACCAAGTCAACCAGTTGCGCACATCCGCTTCGGCACCCCGTTTTTAAACGTCCGCAGGATTTGTGGGATCGGTTATGGCAACGCTGCGTATCATTCCGACCGCCGGAACGATACGGGCTTCGACCGCGTGTCGCTGAAAATTGGAGGCGTAGCCAGCCCGGCGTTCCTCCGCGTCTCGAGCACGAGGAAAGATGAATTGCATCTGAACATCACGGCTCTGAACGCTTCGATCGTCGTAACGGGCGTGGTACGCGGCGCCGAGACAGGAGAAGTTGGGCTCGATCGCCGATAAGGCGCCCACCCGCGTCGCCTTCAGGCATGAGCCCTGCTGCGGCAACCAGAACCGTGCTGGTATCCCTGCCATGATGCTGTTCCAGCGGCAGGTCCGATCCTGATGACGCTGCGAAAACTCAGTACTTCGCCGGAACCCTCCTGCATTTCCACAATCCGTACCCCGATTTGCACAGAAATATTTCCGGCACGAGATGTCATTCTGTGCGAGGATTCCTGGTAACGGAAGAGCAATCTTCCACGAGAAGAGAGTAGCCGGCAGCCTCACGAGAATCGGCGACGAAACTCAGAAAGCGTACGGGAAACCGGAAACTTTCGCAGGCAGCAGGAAGCTCGTGCAGCGTAAGTGGGTCGTAAGAGCCAGGGAAACGCGGGTGCAAACCCGTAGGTCCTGGGTAGCTGCGGCTTGCGGTGCTGCGATCTGGTAGCCGGATCCGGATCTTCGCAGAGTTCGGACAGAAGGGGGCGGTTTCCCGTAAGGGAAATTGCCCCCTTTGCTTTTTTCCTGCAACAGGGCGTATCTCGAAGCCGAGCACGCACGCTCAGTCGTTCGAGCCAGGCTGCCTGATGCCCAATCTCGCGGATTTCACCGGAGTCCAGCTCCGCGATCTGGTCGCTTATCTCCGGCAGTTGAAGTCATGCCCGGTCGCGGGCGAAACCCGAAACAAAAAGACCCGCCGCATGGCAGGTCTTCTCTGCATTTCAGAAAGAAAGCCTTAGTGCACCACGTCCTCGAACAGCGGCGACTGCAACAGGCTGGCAAACTGGCCGTTTGAAGCCGAGAATGCCACTTCCAGCGTCGACGCCGATGAATTGATGTTCGTGCTGTCAATCGCCTGCTTCTCTACCGGCGTCCCGCTCGCCTTCTCGTACAGCGCCGCGGCGTTCAGCAGCGACGACATCGTCGCCGCCGTGAACGTGTCCGACGTATTCACATTCAGCGAGAACTTCACGCCGTTGGTGAAGTCCATCGTGTAGCTCGAGCTGAGCAGCCGCTTCTTCAGCGTGTCGAAATTCGCCAGTTGCGAAGCCTGGCCGAGCAGCGAGCGCATCATGTACTGCGTGCCCTGCCCGTCCATAATGCTCCACAGCGGGCGCGAGTCCACCTGCCCCATCGCGGTCATCATGTTGTTGTTGGTCAGGAAGCTCGGCTGCAGGCCATCCCGGCAGTCCAGCGCCGGCTGCAGCGCGTCTTTGGTCCCGAAGAGCATCGTGGTCGGATTCAGAAACACCACCAGCATCCCGCTCGATCCCATCGGCCACAGCTTGTTGTTGCGGATCATCAGCGGCGCCACCTTCTTTTTCTGGAAGCCTGCGACGATATCGTTCACCTGGAACTGCCCCTGCGCGACGCCCACGATTTTCACATCGTCAGAACTGCTGGCCGCCGTCGGGCGGTACGCCGCAAACGCGAGCACGTCCACATCGTTGCCGACGTTCATCCCCGAGCGATTCAGCGCCGTCTCCAGATCCTTCAGTTGCGGAGGCAGCAGCCGCGCCTTCAGGTCCATGGCCGTCGGCGAATCCTCCATCACTCGGTAATCCACCACGATCAACTGCTGCACGTTCACCGGAATCGCCGACCGCGCATCGGTATCGATCTGCGCCGCACGCGCCGAAAACGTTCCCGCCGCCAGCAACATCGCTGCGACGCTCATACTTATGCTGAGAAAATACCGCTTGCCAAATGTCACTGCAAACCCGCTCCCTCTGCCGGATTCGCCGGCCGAGCCATCTTCTGTTGTACAGCCGAACCCGATTGCCCGTCCGGCCCAACGCTGCCAGGCCGGCATTTCATCCTGATTTTAATTTTACTAAACCGCGCCCGGCGCTGAGCCATTTGGCCACGCCAGAGGCTTTTCCAGCCGCCGTTCCAGAACTTTCTCCCCCTCCTGGAATCCATCCATCAGACGCATCCACTCGCTGTTTCGCTCAAGAGCCGCCTCCGGAATCAGCCCGATCAGCTCCGCCCGCACCGGTTTGGCTCCCTGCCGCTGGGCCTTTTCCTGCACTGCCGCAAAGGCCGCCCCCACCGGCGTGCGGGCAAAATCCGTCAGATTCATCGAAACCTGTGCCTGCCCGTGCGCCGTCACCCCAATTGCCTTCACGGAGGCCAGGCCGCCACCCGATTGCCGGATCTCACGCGCCACCGCCCGCGCCACCGCCACATCCGCCGTATCCAGATAAAGGTTGAACGCGATCAGAAACCGGCGCGCCCCCACTGCCGAGGCTCCGGCGGTGGGATGCAGTCCCGGCCCGCCCACGTCCGGGCGCCGCGCCGGTTCTTTCAGCACAGCCCCGCGCAGTCCCTCGAATTGCCCGCGCCGCACATCTTCGAGCATCACCCGGTCCGGCCGCGCCGCCGCTGCCTCGTAGAAATAGACAGGCACCTGCCAGCGCTTCCAGATTTCCATTCCTGCCTGCCGCGCCAGCAGCACGCATTGTTCCAGCCCCACTCCCCGCACTGGCACAAACGGAATCACATCCGCCGCGCCGATCCGCGGATGCACGCCCTCCTGTGCCGTCAGATCGATCAGCTCCGCTGCGCGTCCCGCTCCGCGCACCGCCGACTCCACCACCGCCGCCGGCGGACCGGCAATTGTCACGACGGAGCGGTTATGATCGGCGTCCAGAGACCAGTCCAGCAGCCGCACGCCTTCGACGCGCATGGCGGAGACAATCGCCTCCACCACCTCCGGCCTCCGCCCCTCGGAGAAGTTCGGCACGCATTCAATCAGCGATTCTTCCATCATTCTTCTGGTCTGGCTACCCAACAGGTGCGGATTGCACCCTGTTCTCTGTTACCGGCTCCACCATGTGTAGCCGACCTGGAACTGCACGCTCGCGTTCACGCCGGGATTCTTGTCTCCCAGCGATGCGCTCGAAATGTGAATCCCGCTGGCTTCCAGCATGAGCGACTGGTTCGGCCGGACAAAATACTGTACTCCAATCCCTCCCTGCGGACTGAAGTTCCACACGCTCGTCCCTCCAGGCGTACCGTGAGCAACCAGTTGGTCCGGTGGAAACTTGTGCGTGGTGTAAATTAAACCGCCCGCCGCCTGAAACCACGGCGCCCATCGCCCGCGCGGCTGGAAATCCCAGCGGAGAATAATCGGCGTCAGGCTGATACCGTGGTAATGCCCGCCGCCATAGGGGGTGTAGAACGAGCCACGCTGCCCTGTTGTGGGATTGGTATACGTCACCAGTTGCAGGTGCGGTGGGGGCGTCAGAGCCTCCCAATATGGCATCAGCTCTCCGGCGTACTCAAACTGGCCGCGCAGAAGGCCCGGCAGGTGCTCGCCTGTAATGACTTTGCCCAGGCGCATGCCGGCGCTCAGCAGCTTGTAGTCGGAGATCAGATAGCCGATGCCCTTGCCCCCCTGGAAGAATGGTCCCCACTCCCACGGCTGCTTCGCCAGCTCCGCGGAGGCGGAACCTGAGGCTGAATCGGACACCTGAGGCTGCACCGATCCAGAAGAAGACGAGGTCTGCGCCCCGGCAGAAACCGTTCCCGCGAACAGAATCGCCGCGGCCCAACCAGCGAAGATCCAAGTTCTCATTCCCGCTCGTCCACTCCCCGTCAGTGAATTGCGTTGCCGTGTCTGCTGCTCGCAAAGGAAAGGCCGCCAACCGGCGGCCTCGCATGTTTCTGTTCGAGGCGCATGTTAGCTGGTCACCTCTTCCAGCTGCTTCGCGTCCATGTCGAAATTCGAATACACGTGCTGCACGTCGTCGTGCTCTTCCAGTGCCTCCAGCAGGCGGACCATCTGCGCGGCGACCGGACCTTCCAGCTTTGTATAGGTTGAGGCGATCATGGTGATCTCCGACATTACCGTCTCGATGCCCGCATCTCGCACCGCCTGCGCAACGGCTTCATAGGAGTGTGGCTCGGTCACGATCTCCCACGTATCGCCTTCGTCGCTCAGGTCTTCGCCGCCTGCTTCCAGCACGATGTTCATCAGCTTCTCTTCGTCCGCGCCACCTTTGGGAATCGCGATGATCCCTTTCTTCGCGAACATAAACCGCACCGAGTTCGGCTCGCCCAGGTTTCCGCCGTGCTTCGAAAAGATGTGCCGAATCTCGCTCACTGCGCGGTTCCGGTTGTCGGTCGTCGCCTCCACAATCAGCGCCACGCCGCCCGGTCCGTAGCCCTCGAAGGCGACCTCCTCATACTGGGCGCCGGGGATCTCCCCGGTGCCGCGCTGGATCGCGCGCCTGATGTTGTCGTTCGGCATGTTCTCCGCCTTGGCCGCGGCGATCGCCGTGCGCAGGCGTGGATTCGCGTCGGGATCGCCGCCCGACCTGGCGGCAATCGTGATTTCCTTGATCAGCTGGGTGAAAATCTTGCCCCGCTTCGCGTCCAGGGCGCCTTTTTTATGCTTGATCGTCGCCCATTTCGAATGGCCGGACATGAGAACCTCAGATTCGCTTTTTCGTGGATTTTCAGGACTTCAATACCGGAAATCAGAGTGCTTCCGGGACACGCCCGCAACCTCTGATTGTACCACGCGTGACTGAGGGGTCCGCAGGCTCAAACAGGTCGCAACCTTTTGATACTCTGACTTCGAATCCGCCTTCTCATGAGCACTCCTGCAGGGTCGCGCGTCTACATCCAGGATGGCTTCTGCTGGGATCACCAGCGCGCCTACCTCTTTGATATCGATGGAACGCTTTTGTGCCATCGCGACCGCATCCACTTCGACGCCTTTTTCCACGGCGTGCGCAGCGTGCTTGGCCGCGACCTCGCGCTGGACGGTGTCATCCTCGCCGGCAATACCGATCCCGGCATTCTTCGTGACGCCTTCCGGCTCGCCCGGGTCGAAGACGCCGCATGGCGTCCCCATCGCGAGGGCATTCTGAACGCCATGTGCGCCCATTTCGTCGAACGCCGCGCCGGCCTTCTGCCCACCATCATGCCGGGCGCAGAAGCCACGCTCGCTCATCTTCAGCGGCAAGGCGCGCTCCTCGGGCTCGCCACCGGCAATCTCGAGAAGATCGGCTGGATCAAGATCGAAAACGCTGGTCTGCGTTCCTGGTTTGCCTTCGGCGGCTTCTGTGACCATTTTGAAGACCGCGCTGACATGATCGCTCACACCGCCGCCCAGGCGCGGACGATCCTGCGCGAGCCCTCTGCCTCCGTCTGCGTCGTCGGCGATACACCCTTTGACATTCACGCCGCTCGTGCCAACTCCCTGGCCACGGTCGCAGTCGCCACGGGGCGCTACTCCTACGATCAACTCATGGAGCATCAGCCCGAAGTCTGCGCCACCACGCTGGAGGCGCTGCTTCATGCCACCACACCAGCTTCCGAACCTCCGGTGCAGGACCATGTTTCATAAGCGGATCCTCGTCTGCATCTTCGCGCTCGTCTTTCTCTGTGCGACTACCAGCCGCGCACAACAGTCGCCCACTTCCGCAGAGCCAACGCCTGTCACAGCTCCCGCCAGCGTGGAAAAGCATCCCGTCACGCATCGCGACCGCATCCATGCCCAGCAGGCGTTCATGCAGGGCGCCAAAGATCTCCAGCACGATCAGCCCCGCGCGGCGATGGATGCCTTCACCCGCGCAGCCCAGCTCGATCCCTCGGATCCCCGCTATTCTGCCTCGATTTCCATCGCGTGGCAGCGCCTTGCCCATGACCTGGTACAGCAGGCCGAGAAGGCCAGGTTTCTCGGTCACCTCGACGAATCCCGCGCCGACCTCCAGGAAGCCTACCGGCTCGCCCCCGACGATCCTCTGGTCGCGCAGCATGTTGACGAATTGGCCGCCTCCGCCACTCCCACGCTTCGCACGCCGCAGCTCTCAAGCGCCCTCGCTCCGCCTGTCGAACTGAAGCCGCAGCCTGGCCGTCACAGCTTCCATCTCCGCATGGATGGGCGTGCCCTCATTAACCAGGTCTTCGCCGCCTGGGGCATTCACCCGACGCTCGACGATTCCGTTGGCGCCGCGATCGTTCCTTACGACGTGGACGACGTCGATTTCGCCCAGACCGAAGCCACGCTCGCTCTCGCCACCAATACCTTTTTCGTCCCCCTCGATCCGGCCCGCGTACTGGTCGCAAAAGACACTCGCGAGAACCGCGACAAATACGAACGCGAAGCCATGGAGACTTTCTACCTCACTGGGCTGACGAACGAGGAACAGACGGCGATAGCCACGTTGGCGCGCGAAGATTTTGCCGCCAAAGCAGCCGTCGACGATTCCGGGCAGAGCGCCCTCACCGTCCGCGCTCCCGTGCCTGACCTTGCCGCGCTCAACGGCACCCTCGAAAGCCTGCTCCAGGGTCACAGTGAAGTGCAGCTCGACGTCGTTATGTACGAGGTGGACCGCACCAACGCCACAAATATCGGCGCGATCCTGCCCACCCAGACCACGCTGTTCAACGTCTACTCCGAGGCAGCCAGTATCCTCCAGCAGAACTCGAGCCTGGTCCAGCAGATCATCTCCAGCGGCCTCGCCCAGCCCGGCCAGTGGGAACAAATTCTCGCTATCCTGCTTGCCTCAGGCGAGGTCAGCAACAGCCTCTTTAACAATGTCCTGACCTTCGGCGGCGGCATCACCATGACCGCCATCTCCACCAGCGGCGCCACGGAGAACATGCAACTCAATTCCTCCGACGTTCACTCTGTCGACCAGGTCCAGCTCCGCGTCCGCGATCTGGAAGAGGGTGTCATCAAAGTTGGCGAGCGCTACCCGATCATGACTTCCGAGTACGGCGGTATTTCCAGCTCGTCGCTGAACATTCCCGGCCTCTCCACTTCCGGTCTCTCCAGCACGCTCCAGAATCTCGGCATCAATGCCTCGGCACTCGAATCCCAGGCCAGCGAGGCTATCCCGCAGATCCAGTATCAGGACCTCGGCCTCACCCTCGATGTCACTCCCCATGTCCAGGGTACGCGTGCGCTTTCCCTCAAGTTCGACCTGAAACTGACTGCCCTGGCCGGCGCCTCCTATAACAATGTTCCCGCGCTCGACCAGCGCGAGTATCAGGCCATCACCTCGCTCAACCTCGGCGAGAGCGCAGTGCTGCTCACCGCCCTCAACCGCCAGCAGTCCGTTGCCGTCACCGGAATCCCCGGCCTCAACGACCTTCCCGGATTCGCGGACGCGACGAATCGCAACTCCAACTTCAATTACTCCGAGCTGGCCATCGTCGTCACGCCGCACATTGTCCGCCTCACCCACCAGCAGAAGGCCGAGAAGATGTTTCTTGTCTCGAATGCGCAGTGACCCTCGTCACTTTCTGCGCGCATTGCAGGGAGTACATTCGGTTTTGTGAGCCGGATTCGCAGCAGCCTCGTCCTCGCGCTCTGCCTGGTGTGGACCGCAGCCCTCGCCTGCTCGGGTGCTGGGCCAGTGCCTGCCATGCGCTGCCAGCATGCTTCCATGCCCTGCTGCCCGATTTCAGGCGACGGCAATGCGCATTGCTCTGCTGTCCGCTGCGTACCGCAGACCTTCCGGAAATCCGAAGTGCCGCAGGCGACGCATTCGCTGGCTCGCGCTGCCGGTTCCCTGTTCCCGGCTGTTCACCACGCCGCTCCGCCGCCGCGCGAGTTCGTCTCCGGTCTGCATTGCTCGTTTTCCGTCTTTCGACTCAAAGACGATCTGCGGATTTAGGCCTCTTCGCGATGTGTTGCGATCGAACTGGTCTCATAACCGCACGCCATGTGGCAGCGGCTCGGGTGAGACCCGCAATCGAGGCGGGTCTCAGGATCCTATCGAGGGAACCGGCCCTGGATATGAGACCGGTTCTCGTGCGCGTTTCGGCGCGCAAGCATTTCCTTCCAACTGAAAGGAACTCATTGTGAAAACGAAACTCTTTGCGGTATTGGCAACGTCGCTCTTCTCGCTCTCCGCGCTGGCCGCGGTCAACGGCAACGCCTGCTGCACGAAGAACGCGAAGTGCTGCCCCGGCAAGTGCTGCCCGCAGCAGACGCAGTCGTGCTCCTGCTGCAACCACAAATAACCCTGGCCCCGGCTCCCGGCGAACTTGTTTCGCCGGGAGCCCCTATCCGCTACACTCTATCCCCTATACCCTGTCTTCATGCGCATCGGCGTCATCTCTGACACGCACGGACTGCTCCGCGCCGAGGCGCTTGCCGCGCTGGAGGGTTCCGAGTACATCCTCCATGCCGGCGACGTCGGAGATGCCGCCATTCTCGACCGCCTGCGCGATCTTGCTCCGGTCACCGCGATCCGTGGCAATGTTGATGCGGCCAGTCCCTGCTCGCAGTTGCCGGAGACCGAACTGATCCAGCTTGCGGACCGCAGCATCTACATGCTCCACGACCGCCAGGTGCTTGGTCTCGATCCCGTCTCCGCCGGTATCGCTGTCGTCGTCAGCGGGCACTCGCACCACCCCACGATCCAGTGGCACAAGGGCGTGCTCTATTTCAATCCAGGCAGCGCCGGACCGCGCCGCTTCTCGACACCTGTCTCGCTGGGGTTTCTCACGATCACGGACTCGGCGATCGAACCGCGGCTGGTTGACCTGCTGCCAAACTGAAGATTCCGCGCGCAGCGCGCCTCCGCCTGTAAACCTGTCCTGAGCGGAGTCGAAGGGGCCAGGACCTAATCCCTGATTCTGGGATTCACCACCATGTACAGCACATCCGTCGCGAGGTTCACAAGCACATACGTCAGGCCAATCGCCAGAATGCATCCCTGCAGGAGCGGATAATCGCGGTTGGAGATCGCGGAGACAGTCAGACGTCCGATCCCCGGCCAACTGAAGATCGTCTCTGTCACAATGGCGCCTGCCAGCAGCACGCCGAACTGCAGTCCGATCAGCGTCATCACCGGGATCATCGCGTTGCGCAGCGCGTGCTTGTACACCACCACCCGCTCCGGCAGTCCTTTCGCTCGCGCCGTGCGGATGTAATCCTGCCCCAGCTCCTCCAGCATCGACGTCCTCACCATGCGCGTCAGGATGGCCGCGAGCGCGCTGCCCATCGTCACCGCCGGCAACACCAGATGCTGCCAGTCGCCCGCTCCGGAGACCGGCAGCCATCCCAGCCTGATCGACACCAGCACGATCAGGATCGGCCCCAGCGCAAACGCCGGCACCGACAATCCCAGCAAACTGACCACTCCGATCACCTGATCCCGCAGCTTGCCGCGCCTGACCGCGGCCGCGATCCCGCCGGGCACCGCAAGCAGGATCGCGAACGCCAGCGCCGCCGCCGTCAGCTCCACCGTGTATGGATAGCGCGTCAGCACCAGGTGCGTTACCGCATCGTTCAGCCGGATCGACTGCCCGAGATTCCCGTGCACCACCCCATCCCAGTAACGGACATACTGGATGCCCAGCGGCCGGTCCAGACCGTACGCGTGACGCAGCGCGGCGATGTCGGCGGGCCGCGCTCCTTCGCCCAGCATCTGCTCGACCGGATCGCCCGGCACCAGATGGATGAGCAGAAATACCACCGACACGACCAGCCACAGCACGGGCAGCGTCCACAGCAGGCGCAGCAGCGTGGATTTCAGCAGCTTCGGCACGCCAATCCCATTCCCAGCTCCGCCCGCAATCCTGCGAATCGTCTCATCGCTGACTGCCCCATCTTAGCCGCTTCATCCCTGACCGTTTCACCACGAACCACATCACCCCTGCTTCTGTTCCACGCGCACCTTGCTGATCCGTTTTCCGTTCATCTCGAGGACAGTGAGCCTGCGGCCATCGTACTCAATGCTCTCGCCACCCTTCGGAATCTTCCCCAGCCGCGCCAGCAGAAATCCCGCCAGCGTTTCCACGCCACCCTCACGCGGCAGGTTCCAGCCCATCTGCGTCTCCAGATCGCGCAGGCTCACGCTGCCGTCCAGCACCATGCCGCCGGCTGCGCTCGTCGCCACGCCGCCTGGCGCTATGTCGAACTCGTCCTCGAGCTCGCCGATCAATTGCTCGATGGCGTCCTCCACCGTCACCAGGCCGACCGTCGATCCGAACTCGTCCACGACGATGGCAATGTGCCGCCGCAGCTGCCGGAGCTCGTTCAGCAGATCCAGCACCGGTTTAGTCTCTGGAACTACCAGAATTTCGCGCATGATCTGGCGCAGCCGCACCTCGGTGAACGCCGTCTCGGAATACCGCCGCGCCGCCGTCGCGCGAAAGTGCATGAGCCGGCTCACATCCTTCGAATAGACCACTCCGATGATGAACTCCGGTCCGCGCGCCGGGTCATAAACCGGGATGCGTGAGTGCTGCTCTTCCACGATCCGCGCGCTGGCCTCTTCGACGGGCATGTCCGCGGGCAGCGAGAAAATCCTCTGCCGCGGCGTCATGATTTCCCGCGTGACCACCTGGCTGATCTCCACCGCGCGGTGGATCAGCGCCTCCTGATATTCGGGCAACATGCCCACGCGCCGCGCTGCCGTCGCCATCAGCTTCAACTCTTCCGGCGAGTGCACCCCGCCTTCCTGCATCAGCGGCGCGCGAAAGAGCCGCAGCACCAGCGTCGCCGAGCGGTTCAGCAGGCGCACCAGCGGCCGGGCGATCTGGATGAAGGCCTCCATCGGCCCGGCTACGGCCATGGCCATCTGGTCGGTGCGCTGCAGCGCCAGCGCCTTGGGCACCAGCTCACCCAGCAGCACCATGAAATACGTGATCAGGATGAAGGCCAGCGGCATGGCCGCCAGGTGCGCGTAGATCCGCGCGTGCGGCAGCCCGCGCATCGCCTGCTCGAAGCCGGCTGCGATGAAGGGCTCGCCCAGCCAGCCCATCGCGAGGCTGCACAGCGTCACGCCCAACTGCACCGCGGGGAGAAAATCGCCCAGATTCTCCTGCATGCGCCGCACAATCCGGGCGCCTGGCCGCCGCTCCACGATGAGCTGCTCGATGCGCGTTTCGCGCATGCTCACCAGCGCGAACTCCGCCGCCACGAAGAACCCGTTCGCCAGAATCAGCACGACGATGGCGACGCCATGAAAGAGGAGGAACTCCGACATGTGCTCCGAGTCTACCGCAGAGAGCAGGGCTCAGAGCTCAGGGTTCAGAACCGTCCGGAATCTGGGTTCAGCATCAGCCTGAAACCGGTGCTTTGCGTTCTGTACTCTGTGCTCTGAGCTCTGGAGTCGCCCCTAGCTTTACTCGGTGCTCCTGATAAACGCCGCCACGTTGTCGTGCAGTTGTTTCAGCGCCGAGGTCCTGACGTACACCATGTGCCCCGACTCATACCAGTG
>JASHRH010000191.1 GCA_030037475.1 Acidobacteriaceae bacterium | reverse complement strand
GCGCAGAGGGTAGGATGTTGCGGTTGATTGATTTCAGCTTTTGTCAGGAGCGCGGGATGAAACGCTTTCGTCTGTTGGGAATGATGATGGCAGTGGCTCTGCTGCTGCCGTTGGCCTGGGGGCAGTCGCAGATTGCTCTGATCGTGGACACAACGCAGTCGCCGCTGAAGATTCTCCACGTCCGCGAGGCAATCCCGGTGCAGCCGGGACCGCTGACGCTCTATTACCCAAAGTGGATTCCCGGAGACCATGCGCCGTCGGGGCCGATCGCGAACCTGACGGGGCTGAAATTCGAGGTGAACGGCAAGGTGGTTCCATGGCGCCGAGACCTGCTGGATGTGTACACCTTCCACGTAGATGTGCCCGCAGGCGCGACGGAGCTGGACGCGGAGTACGACTATCTGGAGCCGGATGGAGTTTCCGCGACTGACAAGCTGCTGGTGCTGGAGTGGAATGAGGTCACGCTGTATCGCGCGGATGTGCCCGCGCAGCAGCAGATTTTCGCGGCGAAGCTGATCCTGCCGGAGGGGTGGAGGTACGGGACGGCGCTGCCGGTGAAGAGCCACACGGGGAACGAAGTGACGTTCACTCCCGTCTCGCTGAATCGGCTCGTGGACTCGCCGGTGGACGAGGGGCAATATTACCGCATGATCGATCTGACGCCGCCAGGCGAGCCGATCCATCACGAGATCGACATGGTGGCGGACAGCGCAGCGGCGCTGAATATGAGTCCTGCGGTGCAACAGGACCTGACGAATCTGGTGAAACAGGCGGGGCTGCTGTTCGGCACGCGCCATTACCGCGACTACCACTTTCTGCTGGCGCTGAGCGACCACGTCGCGCACTTCGGGCTGGAGCATCACGAGTCGAACGACAGCCGATTGCCGGAGCGCACGCTGCTGGAGCCGAGCGCGGGGTTTGTGGTGGGCAGCCTGCTGCCGCATGAGTACGTGCACTCGTGGAACGGGAAATTCCGGCGGCCTGCGGACCTGACGACGCCCTACTACGAGCAACCTGAAGAGACGGATCTGCTGTGGGGCTACGAAGGCCTGACGGAATACCTGGGGCCGATGCTGGCAGCGCGCAGCGGATTGTGGACGCCAGAGCAGTACCGTGAGTTTCTGGCGAGCATCGCGGAGGAGCTGGGACCGGGACGGCCCGGCCGGACCTGGCGTCCGCTGCTGGATACCGCCGTGGGCGAACCAGGCCTTGGCTTCGGGCGTGGCGGATGGTTGAGCTGGCGGCGCGGCACCGACTACTACGACGAAGGCGACCTGATGTGGCTGGAAGTCGCGACCATCATCCACGACACGACGCACGGACAAAAATCGATTGACGATTTCTGCCATCTCTTCCACGGCGGTCCAAACCAGGGGCCGCAGCTGAAGACGTATACATTCGACCAGCTGGTGGCGACGCTGAATCAGGTGGCGCCGTACGACTGGGCGACGTTTTTCCATCAGCATCTGAATTCGACCTCACCCGAGCCGCCGATGGGCGGGATTGAGAACGCGGGGTGGAAGCCGGTGCTGAATAACGAGCCGGTGCGGCTGCCGGGACGGCGTGGCGGCTTCGGGGATGCGTATTCCATTGGGCTGCAGGTGGTTCCGGATGGGATGATCTTCGACTCGATCGTGGGCAGCCCCGCGTATGAGGCGGGCGTGACCTCGGGGATGAAGCTGGTCGGCGTCAACGGGCGGGTGTTTACGCCGGAAGGGCTGGAGGACGCGATTGAGGCGGCGCAGCACAATTCGGCACCGATTGCGCTGCTGCTGGTGGACGACGACTATTACCGCACGGCGAGTGTCGATTACCACGGCGGCGAGCGCTATCCGCACCTGGTTCGCGAAGAGGGTAAGCCCGATTACCTGGATGAGCTGATTGCCGCAAAACAGTGATCGGTAGTCAGTGATCAGTAACGACCCTGGAGAGATTCGGGGCCGTTGCTTTTTACCGACTACCGACTACCGCCTTACTCGGCATCGAGGGCCGGCGTTCCGCCCGCGGCCTCAGCGGTGGGATCTGCCCGCTGTGCATTCAGCCGTCGATACCCCAGGAACATGCTGCCCCGCCAGCACACGATCATGCCGAAGGCGAGGATGAAGAAGGTTCCTGCGGTTTGGGGCACAGTCAGGAATTTGTCGAAAAAGCCATCGGCGAAAAAGCGGATGGCGAGCAGGGCGAAGATGACAACGAGAAAGGCCGGGGAGCGCTTCATCATGATGACGGCGCCCTGGCGGTGGAGCTTCGTGGTGGCCACCAGCGGCCAGGCGAGCAGCGTGGCTCCGGTGGCAAAGGCGATGAGCGCCCAGGTCCACGGGATACGGAAGTCAGGGACGGCGAACATCGAGAATCCGGTGGACATGCCGGCCGGCGGAATGAGGATCTTCTTCAGAGTGACGGCGGTCCGGGTTTCGCGAATGCGCCAGAAAATGACGACGGCGCCTCCGACGAGAATCGAAATTCCGTATTCAAAGGGCGTGATGTGCGGCATCGACAATTGAGAATCCTGGTGCGGCTGGGTCTTGCCTTCCTGTATCTGCCAACTGCGGGCAGAGCCTTCGGCTTCGCTCAGGCCAGGTTATGAGGCACCCGTTGAGTTGCGGAACGGGTAACGGGTGATTTTTGGTTCGGGCAGGTTGCCGGGGCAGCCTGTTCATAGGATAACGCCGCCAGCAGGGGTACAATTCGGCCAAATCGGAAAAGGAGGTCTGCCGTCATGAAGAGGATGGTCCTTGTGCTGATCGTGTGTTTTGCCGGAATACTCTTCGCACAACAGCCCGCGCCCTCCGCTCCGCCGCAGGGTTTTGGCCAGGTGACAGGGCGCGTGTTCTGCAACGACACGGGATTGCCGGCGCGGTTTGCGACCGTGCAGCTGGTGGCCGAACATCCGGCGAACACTCCGCTGTTGAACCCGGCGATGCTGGGCAAGAATCCCGACTTCGCAAAAGCAATGGCAGCTGCCATGACAGCGATGATGAAGGGGTCCAATTTTGGCACGTTGACTGCGCTGGATGGGACTTTCTCGCTGGGCAAAGTGCCGCCAGGCACGTACTACGTCATTCCGCAGATGCCGGGTTATTTGTCACCGATCAGCGGAATTGCCACTCTGGACCGGATGAAGGCGGACAAATCGACCATGGAGGCTGTAGAAGCCCTGGCACAGAAAGTGGTGGTGCAGGCAGGGCAGTCGAGTTACGTCAATCTCTCGCTGAAGCGCGGCGGCGTGATCACGGGAACGGTCCAGTATGACGACGGCAGCACGGCGCCAGGGGCGAATGTCGGCTTGCTGACGCAGGAAAAGGACGGGACGTGGAAGGACCTGAACATTGCAATGATGCCCGCTGCGGCGGATGACCGCGGACAGTTTCGCTTCTCCGGATTACCGGCGGGCCATTACGCAGTCAAGGCGACACTGCCCGTGACGCAGGCGATGGTGGGCGTGGGACCGAGCTCAATCGCAATGCACATCAACCTGGGAGATGCGCTGGTGGTGTACTCAGGCGGCGCACTGCGGGAAAAGGACATCAAGCCCATCGAAGTGGGAGATGGCGATGAGGTGGACGGCATTGACATGACATTCCCGATCCATGGGCTGTATACCGTCTCGGGAAGTGTAGTGGCGAAATCGGACGAACATGCGGTGAGCATCGGAACGATTGCGCTCGAATACTCCGACACCAAAGAAGTGGTGCGCACTGCGATGATTGGCTCGGACGGGACCTTCCAGATGAACTATGTGCCGCAGGGCAGCTACATTTTGAAAGTGGACGGCGCCGGGGATATCGCACCGGGCAGCGGCGCGGGCGAGGGCCCGCTGGCGGCGCTGCTGAACGAGCATAAGCCGATTCGGGAATATGGCTCGACCGAATTGCCGCTGAATATTTCGAACAGCGACGCGACCGGACTGGTCGTGCAGGTGCCGGACGCGACCACGAGCCGTCAGTAGTCTTGGCAGACGCTTTCTTGACAGGGGAGTTGGAGGAGGTCTACTTTCTTCGCATGGGCGAAGAAAAAGCGAATACACTCTTCTCAATTCTGCCCTCTGGGCCGGTCGGCGTGGCCCGGCTGGCCGCCGAAGGGAGCACGGCAGATGCTGGGCGCGATGGCCACGGCGTCGAATTTCGCACCATGGCGGCGCGGTCCATTCTGAACCGCGTGGTCTCGAAGCGGATGATGTTCTTCACCTGGGGCATCAATCCGTATCGCGGCTGCGAGTTCGGCTGCCGGTACTGCTATGCGCGCTACACGCACGAGTTCCTGGACAAGGACAATCCGGAGCTGTTCGAGCGGGAGATCTACATCAAGCAGCAGGCGGCGTGGCTGCTGCGGCAGGAGCTGAAGCAGGTACGCGAGGGCGAGGAGATCGCAGTGGGAACGGCGACCGATCCGTATCAGCCGATCGAGCGGCGGGCGCAGGTGACGAGAAGCCTGCTGGAGGTATTCGCAGAGCATGAAGGCCTGCGGCTGGGGATTGTGACCAAATCGACGCTGATCGAGCGGGACG
>JASHRH010000190.1 GCA_030037475.1 Acidobacteriaceae bacterium | reverse complement strand
CCTGGTTGATGTCGACAATGACGTTGCCCTCATAGTCCTTGATCTTTTCGAGCGACACGCGGCCGACGATGCGGTCGCGCAGCGGCTCGATGATCTCGCCGGATTCGACGATGGGACGCACGTAAATGCCTTCCACCGTGCCGCAGTCGCGCTCGGTAACGATCACGTCCTGTGCCACGTCCACCAGACGGCGGGTCAGGTAGCCGGAGTCGGCGGTCTTCAGCGCCGTGTCGGCCAGCCCCTTGCGCGCGCCGTGCGTGGAGATGAAGTACTCCAGCACGGTCAGCCCTTCGCGGAAGTTCGCCGTGATGGGCGTCTCGATGATTTCGCCCGAAGGCTTGGCCATCAGTCCGCGCATGCCGGAAAGCTGGCGAATCTGCTGCTTCGATCCGCGGGCGCCGGAGTCGGCCATGATGTAGATCGGGTTCATGGCCCCGGCCTTGTCCGCCTGCTTCATGTTGTCGAACATCTCGTCGGCCACTTTTTCGGTGACCGCCGACCAGATCTGGATGACCTTGTTGTTGCGCTCGCCGTTGGTGATGGCGCCGTCGAGGTATTGCTGCTGCACCGCGATCGCCTGCTTTTCCGCGTCGCGCACCGTGGTGTACTTCGTCTCCGGAATGACCATGTCATCGAGGCCGACGGAGAGACCCGAGCGCGTGGCGTACTGGAAGCCCAGTTCCTTGATGCGGTCCAGCATTTTCACCGTCTGCTCCAGGCCCAGGTTCAGGTAGCAGTAATTTACCAGCTGCCCGATGCCCTTCTTCTTCAGCAGACCGTTCACGTACGGCATGTTCTCCGGCAGCGCATCGTTCAGGATGGCGCGGCCCACCGTGGTGGAAATGTACTGGCGGTCGTACTGCACCTGCTCGGTGTGGATCAGGTCCTGATCGTCGTACGCCGTCGCCATGTCGAGCACGGGGCCGCTGTAGCGCAGACGGATGGGCGACAGCGTCTCGACTTCCTTCATTTCGAGCGCCATCAGCACTTCTTCGATGTTGGCGAAGACGCGGCCCTCGCCTCTCGCGCCCTTCTTCGACTTGGTCAGGTAATAGAGGCCGAGCACCATGTCCTGCGTAGGCACGGTGATGGGCTGGCCCGACGCCGGCGACAGAATGTTGTGCGACGACAGCATCAGCACGCTGGCTTCCACCTGCGCTTCGGGCGACAGCGGAATGTGCACGGCCATCTGGTCGCCGTCGAAATCGGCGTTGAAAGCCGTGCAGACCAGCGGGTGAATCTTGATGGCCTTGCCTTCCACCAGCACCGGCTCAAAGGCCTGGATGCCGAGGCGGTGCAGCGTGGGCGCGCGGTTCAGCAGGACCGGATGATCGCGGATGACTTCCTCGAGGATGTCCCACACGATCGGCTCCTGCAGCTCCACCATTTCCTTGGCCTGCTTGATGGTGGTGCAGTGCCCGGTCTGCTCCAGCCGGTGATAGATGAACGGCTTGAACAGCTCCAGCGCCATCTTCTTGGGCAGACCGCACTGGTGCAGCTTCAGTTCCGGACCGACGACAATGACGGAGCGCCCGGAGTAGTCCACGCGCTTGCCCAGCAGGTTCTGCCGGAAGCGGCCTTGTTTGCCCTTCAGCGTGTCCGACAGCGACTTGAGCGGGCGGTTATTCGCTCCGCGCAGCACGCGGCCGCGGCGGCCGTTGTCGAAGAGAGCGTCGACGGCTTCCTGCAGCATGCGCTTCTCGTTGCGCACGATCACTTCCGGCGCATGCAGGTCCATCAGCTTCTTCAGCCGGTTGTTGCGGTTGATCACGCGGCGATACAGATCGTTCAGGTCCGACGTGGCAAAGCGGCCGCCGTCCAGAGGCACCAGCGGGCGAAGCTCCGGCGGAATCACCGGGATCACGTCGAGGATCATCCACTGCGGCTTGTTGCCGGATTTGCGGAACGCCTCGACCACCTTCAGCCGCTTCGCGTACTTCAGCCGCTTCTGCAGCGAGGTCTCGGCCTTCATGCGCTCGCGCAGCTCGATGGCCAGCTCGTCCACGTTCACGCGCTTCAGCAGTTCCTTGATCGCCTCCGCGCCCATCATCCCTTTGAAGCCGGTAGGGCGATACTGCTGGTCGAGCTCGCGGAACTTCGTCTCGTCCTTGACGATCTCGCGCTCGCGCACGGGCGCGTCGCCTGGATCGACGATCACGTAGCTCTCAAAGTAGAGGACGGACTCCAGATCGCGCAGCGAAATGTCGAGCAGGTGCCCGATGCGCGACGGCAGGCCCTTGAAGAACCACACGTGCGAGCACGGCGAGGCCAGTTCAATGTGCCCCAGCCGTTCGCGGCGCACCTTGGAGACGGTGACTTCCACCCCGCACTTGTCGCAGATCACGCCCCGGTGCTTCATGCGCTTGTACTTGCCGCACAGGCACTCCCAGTCGGTGACCGGGCCGAAGATGCGGGCGCAGAACAGCCCGTCCCGCTCCGGCTTGAAGGTGCGGTAGTTGATGGTTTCCGGCTTCGTCACTTCGCCATGCGACCAGCTGCGGATTTTCTCCGGAGACGCGAGTGAGATGCGGATGGCGTCGAAGTCGGTAATCGGGCTGGTCATTTCGAACGGGCTGGAACGGTACAAGGTCAACCTCCCTGCAGCCATTAGCTATTAGCTGTTAGCCTTTAGCTCGCTGCCGTTGCTGCGGGTTCTTTTGCGGGCGGCGCTTCACATCCTGTGCCGCCCTGAAACTCCAAATCTTTCCTGCTTCCACCCTTAGCTAACGGCTAAGAGCTAACAGCCAAAAGCTAATTAGTCGGCCGCGGCCAGCGCGGGCACGGGCTGCTTCTTCCCGTCTTCGGACGAATCGCTGGCGGCCTGTTTGATAAGCTCCACGTCCAGGCACAGCGACTGCAGCTCGCGGATGAGCACGTTGAACGACTCCGGGACGCCCGGCTCGATGGCCGCCTCACCCTTCACGATCGCCTCGTAGATCCGCGTGCGGCCGAAGACGTCGTCGGACTTCGCCGTCAGCAGCTCCTGCAGGATGTACGCCGCGCCGTAGGCTTCCAGCGCCCACACTTCCATCTCGCCAAAGCGCTGTCCGCCGAACTGCGCCTTGCCGCCCAGCGGCTGCTGGGTAATCAGCGAGTACGGCCCGATGGAACGCGCGTGAATCTTGTCGTCCACCAGGTGCGAGAGCTTCAGCATATAGATGTAGCCCACGGTGGCCGGCTGCTCGAACGCCTCGCCGCTCATGCCGTCGTAAAGCGCCGTCTTGCCGGAAGTCGGCAGGCCCGCCGCGCTCAGCAACGCCTTGATTTCGCCCTCGCGGGCGCCGTCGAAGACCGCCGTGCCGAACCAGACGCCCTTACCCATGCCCGCGCAGACGCGCTGCAGCTGCTCGTCCTCCAGTTCTTCGAGCTGGCGCAGCAGCGCTGTGTTGGCAAATTTCTCCCGCACAACCTTGCGCAGTTCCGTTGCGTTCTGGTGCTGCTTCACCAGCGCGGCCACCTGCTGGCCCAGATCGTGCGCGGCCCAGCCCAGATGCGTTTCCAGAATCTGCCCCACGTTCATACGGGATGGCACGCCGAGAGGATTCAGCACGATCTCCACCGGCGTTCCATTGGGCAGATACGGCATGTCCTCCTCGGGAAGAATGCGCGCGATCACGCCTTTGTTGCCGTGGCGGCCCGCCATCTTGTCGCCGACCGACAGCTTGCGCTTCATGGCGATGTAGACCTTGACCAGCTTGATGACACCCGGCGCCAGCTCGTCGCCCTTCTGCAGCTTGCCGATTTTCTCGTTGGTGATCTTCCGCAGCACGTCGATCTGACGCGAGGTCATCTCCTCGATCTCGTCGATCTGCTCGTTCACGCGCGGATCCTTGTCGTTATAGCGGATGCGCTTGAGGTTGCGCGTCGAGATGCGCTCGATCGCGTCGCGGTCGAGGATCGCGCCCTTGCCGAGGAGCCGCTTGTTGGTGCGCTCGTCGTGCAGGTCGGCCTGCACTTCTTTGCCTCCCAGAATCGATTCGAGGCGCTTCAGCCGCTCGTCGGTCAGAATGCGGATTTCGTCCGACAGATTCTTTTCGAGCTGCGCCACCTGCTCGGCTTCGATCTGTTTGGCGCGCTCATCCT